>CANGOY010000089.1 GCA_947455585.1 Comamonadaceae bacterium | reverse complement strand
GTGGTGCTGGGCTACCCCGCCAAAAGCCAAATTGCGGGCTTTCGCAAAGAGCTGATTGCCGCTGCCAAAAGCGTGGCGGGCGTGGACAACGTGTCGGCCAACATCACCATGAACATCGTGGCGCACGCCGCGCAGCGCGGTGTGGCTTTGTTGCCGCAAGTGAAAAATATCATTGCCGTCGCTTCTGGCAAGGGCGGTGTGGGCAAAAGCACCACGGCTGCTAACTTGGCTTTGGCCTTGGCCGCAGAAGGCGCCAGCGTGGGTTTGCTAGACGCCGACATCTATGGCCCCAGCCAGCCCATGATGATGGGCATTGAAGGCCGCCCCGAAAGCAGCGACGGTCAAACCATGGACCCGATGGAAAACTATGGCGTGCAAGTCATGTCCATCGGCTTTTTGGTGGACCAAGACGAAGCCATGATTTGGCGCGGCCCTATGGCCACGCAAGCACTAGAGCAGTTGCTGCGCCAAACCAACTGGAAAGCCTTGGATTATTTGATTGTCGACATGCCCCCAGGCACGGGCGACATTCAGCTCACGCTCAGCCAACGCGTGCCCATGACGGGCGCGGTCATCGTCACCACGCCGCAAGACATTGCCCTGCTGGATGCCAAAAAGGGCATCAAGATGTTTGAAAAAGTGGGCGTGCCCATCCTCGGCTTGGTCGAAAACATGGCGGTGCACGTGTGTACGAATTGCGGCCACATCGAACACATCTTCGGCGCAGACGGCGGCAAGAAGATGGCGGCCCAATACGGCATGGACTATTTAGGCGCGTTGCCACTCAACATGCAAATTCGCCTGCAAGCCGACAGCGGCAAGCCCACGGTGGTGGCTGACCCTGACGGCGAAGTGGCGGGCATCTACAAGGCGGTTGCCCGTCAAGTGGCGGTGAAGATTGCCGCGAAAGCCAAAGACTTTTCGAGCAAGTTTCCTAGCATCAAGATTTCTAAAGAGACTTGATCAACACCATGTCGCATCGCCCCAGTCTTCAAGTAGCCGTCGTCATGCGCCGTGAGCGCGTCCCGGGCGCCATGAGCCGTTGGCAACCGTGGCGCTGGGTGCTGCACGACGTGACGGGCCACGAAGTGGTGCCGCATGCCGAGCACTTTGGCACCGAGCCGCGCTGCTTGCGGCAAACCGACGACGAGCAAATTTGGTTACACCCGGGCTTCACGGTCGAGCTGTTCAAGGACGATGCCGAGGGCTACTACCTGAACGCCACCTCACCAGCCCCATGCTGGTTTGTGCTGTGGCGTATGGAAGAAGAGCTCAGCCTCGGCGACGAGGTGATGGCCGTGCCCGCCATGGTCAGTCTGAGCTACCACGATGCAGGCCGTTGGCTAGATGCCCAAGAAAACGTGGACCAAGTGCCCGCCCCTGCCGAGGTGGTGGCGTGGATGAGTGAATTCATGGAAGAGCACTGGGTGGTCGAGGCCAAGCGTCGCAAACGCCCCGACAGTTTCAGACCCTTGCAAGACCGCTTTGGCAACCCCGCATCGGTCAGCACTGAAAAGATTCGCGGTGGCGGCCAGCACAAGGGAGGCGGCCATGGCCAATGACGACACGCCCGCTGGATTTTTAAGCCGCTGGTCACGCCGCAAAGTGGATGAACGTGCGGGCCGTCCGTTGGACGAGCCTAAGCCGACGCCGAGTATTGCGAGCGGCAGCACGCCAGCCGTCGCGCCAAACCAAGTGCTTTCAGCAGATGCTCCGGCAGCGTACGCCGAGGAGCCAGCCAGCCAGCCCTCCCTCACGCTCGCCGATGCGCAGCAACTCACGCCTGAATCCGACTACACCGGTTTCATGGCCCGAGGCGTTGCACCCGACGTGAAAAACGCCGCCATGAAAAAGCTGTTCACCGACCCACACTTCAACGTGATGGACCGCATGGACATTTACATCGACGACTACAGTCTGCCCGACCCGCTGCCACTCGCCATGCTGCGCCAAATGACCAGTGCCAAGACATTGAAATTATTTGATGACGAAACCGATGAAGTCAAAGTCGTGGCACAGTGCGTCTCTGCTGAAAAAAATTCCAACATTGAGCCTACTACGCATGACCACGCTGATTTGCGACTGCAACCAGACCCAACCTCTAGACCCGAAGGCGCTGAGCCAGAGCCTGTCTGAAAACCTCACGCTGCACACCGCACTGTGCCGCCGTGAGGCGAACGCATTTGTGCAAGCCGTGCAAGGCACCGACGATGTGGTGGTGGCTTGCACCCAAGAACAACGCCTGTTTGGCGACTTGGCCGTAGAGGCGCAAGCCAAAACCTCGGTCATCAAATTCGTCAACATCCGCGAGACCGGTGGCTGGAGCAGCGACGCCAAAAACGCCTCGCCCAAAATTGCCGCGCTGTTAGCCGCTGCGCATTTGCCCGAGCCCGAGCCTGTGCCCACGGTCACGTTCAAGAGTGCCGGGCGCTTGCTCATCTTGGGTCAAATGGACCAAGCCGAGCAAGCCGCAGCTTTGTTGGCCGACACGTTGAATGTGACAATTTTTACCCAAGGCGCGGGCGAAGCAGGCGGCGCACAAAGCCGCCGCTACCCAGTGCTGGGCGGCCAAGTGCTGCGCGTGGACGGTTGGCTGGGCGCATTCAAACTGACTTGGCAAAACAACAACCCCATCGACCTTGACCTCTGCACGCGCTGCAACGCATGCGTGGCTGCTTGCCCTGAGCAAGCGATTGGCTTGGACTACCAAATTGACATGAGCAAGTGCAGCTCGCACCGCGATTGCGTGACTGCTTGCGGCGCAGTGGGCGCGATCAATTTCCAGCGCGAAGCCTCAGAGGAAACAGCCGAGTTCGACCTCGTGCTCGACTTGCGCGAGCAAAGCGCCTTTAACCGCCACGCCTTGCCTCAAGGCTATTTCCGTGTCGCTACGCCAGCCAACTTGCTGCGTTTGCGCGAGCTGGTGGGCGAGTTTGAAAAGCCCAAGTTTTTTGACTACAAACAAAAGCTGTGCGCCCACAGCCGCAACGAACAAGTGGGCTGCAATGCCTGCGTGGACATTTGCTCTGCCGAAGCCGTTAGCTCTGACAAGTCGCGCCAACAAATCAAGGTCAACCCCAACTTGTGTGTTGGCTGCGGTGCGTGCACCACGGTGTGCCCGACTGGTGCTCTGACCTACGCCTACCCGCGTGCCAGTGAGCAAGGCGTCAAGCTCAAGACCTTGCTCAGCACCTACCAAAAAGCAGGCGGCAAAGACGCCGTCATTTTGTTGCACAGCCAAGACGCGGGCCAGGCTTTGGTGAATGAGCTGGGCCGCGCGGCACAGCTCAAGGTGGCTAAAGGTTTGCCCGCGCATGTGATTCCCGTGTCGTTGTGGCACACCGCCAGCCTTGGGTTGGATGTGTGGCTCACGGCCTTGGCCTACGGCGCAGCGCAAGTGTTGGTGCTCAACACTGCTGAAGAAGCGCCGCAATACGCCGATGGCTTGCAAGCGCAAATGGCGCAGGCTCAGGCCATGCTCGAAGGTTTGGGTTATGCCAAAGCTGGCCAAATGCCTGTGCAGCGGGTGCACGCCACGCAAGCGATGGAGCTCGATGCCGAGCTGCAACGCCTCACCACTGGCGCGCAGCGCCTGAGCAGTACCGTGCCTGCCGCTACCTTTGCCGTGATGACTGAAAAGCGCAGCACCCTCAGCATGGTGATTGACCATTTGCTTGAGCAAGCACCCGTCTTGATAACAGCTGCGGCCCCCGAAGCCTTGGCATTGCCCAAAGACGGTTCGCTATTCGGCACGGTCGAAGTCAACAAAGACAGCTGCACCTTGTGCATGAGCTGCGTCAGCGCTTGTCCCGCCAACGCGCTGCAAGACAACCAACAAGCACCTCAGCTGCGCTTCTTCGAGAAGAACTGCGTGCAGTGCGGCTTGTGCGTCAGCACCTGCCCTGAAAAAGCGCTTAGCCTTGTGCCGCGTTTGTTGCTCACGCCTCAACGCAAAGAAGTGCGTGTGCTCAACGAAACCCAGCCCTACGGCTGCGTGCGCTGCCACAAACCTTTTGGCACGCTCAAAGGCATCGAAGCCATGATTGGCAAATTGGCCGGTCATTCCATGTTCCAAGGTGAAGCCTTGCAGCGCCTAAAAATGTGTGGCGACTGCCGCGTGATTGACATTTACTCTGCTGGCGACGAGCAAAAAATCGTTTAAATATTTGTATGACCGAACCTCATTTGTCCTCCGCCCTTAACGAAGAAACCGCACGCGCCGAGCTGTACGGTTTGATTTCCGAGTTGTTCTATGCGCCTGCTCGTTCCGAGCTGCTGGCGCAGTTGCGTGTGGCTGCTACTGATGCGCCCGCCTCGGGCGGTTTTCTGGAAGAGCCTTGGCGTCAGTTGGTGGGTGTGGCCCGAGACATGGACGACAAGGCCATTCAAAACGAACACAACGCCCTGTTTGGCGGTGTGGGCAAGCCCGAGGTGTATGTGTACGCCTCGCACTTCTTGACCGGTTTTTTGAACGAAAAACCGTTGGCCCAATTGCGCACCGACCTAGCCGCGTTGGGCTTGGGCCGCGACGACACCGCGATGTCCGAGACCGAAGACCATGTGTCTTATGTGTTTGAAGTCATGCGTTTTTTGGTGGCAGGCGAGGATGTGGCTGTGTCAAACCTGACCCAGCAAGCCAAGTTTTTTGCCGCCCATGTGCAAACCTGGTTGCCCGCGTTTTGTGATGCCGTGCAAGCCACGTCACGCGCTCGTTTTTATGCTGCCTTGGCCGAGCTGACCCGCGCGTTTGTCAGTGTCGAATCGCAGGGCTTTGACATGCTGGATTAAGGATGACAGGACGCCTATGTGACAGAAAAAAATTTTTCGTCATAAATCCGACTTGGTTATGGGCTCACTGACGTTTCTACGTACTTCGAAAACTCGCATCATTGGTACATTATGCAAAGTCGTGCATACCCACGACATCACGAGGAGCTAAAAATGAAAAAAGAACAAACCAATTCGCAGGCGACACCGTCGCGCCGCGGCTTCTTTATGGGTGCCGCCGCCACAGGCGCTGCCGTTGCCGCCGTGACTGCGATGCCCGGCCTCAGCACCCCCTCTGCTGAATTGAACAAACTCCCGCCCGCGCCCGAAAACGGCGGCGGCTACAGCTTGAGCGAACACGTCAAGCGTTACTACCAGACCGCCCGCGTCTGAAGGAGCCCCACATGTTATTAACCCGTAAAACCGATTCGTCTGCCAAGACCACTGGCAGCTCAGCCTTCGTAGGCCGCTTGCAACGCGGCTTGTCACAAGCTTTGCCAACCCTTGACCGTCGTGGCTTTTTGCGCCGCTCTGGCCTCGGTATTGGTGTGGGCTTGGCTGCCACACAACTGAGCTTGGTCAAAAAGGCCAATGCCTCCGGCTCCATGTTGAGCGATGGCGCAAGCAAGATTGAAGTCAAGCGCACTGTGTGTACCCACTGTTCCGTGGGTTGCGCGGTCGATGCCGTGGTTGAGAACGGCGTTTGGGTGCGCCAAGAAGCGGTGTTTGATTCCCCCATCAACCTCGGTGCGCATTGCGCCAAAGGTGCGGCTTTGCGTGAGCACGGCCACGGCGAGTTCCGTTTGCGTTACCCCATGAAATTGGTCAACGGCAAGTACGAGCGCATCAGCTGGGATACGGCGCTGGAAGAAATCAGCGCCAAGGTGTTGGACCTGCGCAAGACCTCTGGCCCAGACAGCGTGTACTGGATTGGTTCGTCTAAGCACAACAACGAGCAGGCCTATTTGCTGCGCAAGTTCGTGAGCTACTTTGGCAGTAACAACTGTGACCACCAAGCCCGTATTTGTCACTCCACCACGGTGGCTGGTGTGGCTAACACGTGGGGTTACGGCGCGATGACCAACTCGTACAACGACATGCAAAACAGCAAGGTCGCGATGTATATCGGTTCTAACGCGGCTGAAGCTCACCCTGTGTCTATGTTGCACATGTTGCACGCCAAAGAAAACGGCTGCAAGATGATCGTGGTCGATCCACGTTTCACACGCACAGCGGCCAAGGCCGACGAGTATGTGCGCATTCGCTCAGGCTCAGACATTGCTTTCTTGTTCGGTCTCTTGCATGTCATCTTCAAAAATGGCTGGGAAGACAAAAAGTACATCAACGACCGTGTGTTCGGTATGGACAAGGTCAAAGAAGAAGTCCTGGAGAAGTGGACCCTCGACAAAGTCGAAGAGGTTTGCGGCGTGTCGCCTGAACAGGTGACCCTCGTGGCCAAGATGCTGCACGAGAACAACCCCGGTACCGTAGTGTGGTGCATGGGCCAAACCCAGCACACCACAGGTAACGCCATCGTGCGTGCCTCTTGTATCCTGCAGTTGGCTTTGGGCAACATCGGTAAGTCCGGTGGCGGCACCAACATTTTCCGTGGCCATGACAACGTGCAAGGCGCGACCGACGTTGGTCCTAACCCCGACTCGTTGCCTGGCTACTACGGCTTGGTGGAGGGCTCGTGGAAGCATTTCGCCAAAGCGTGGGGTGTGGAGTTTGACTGGATCAAAGGCCGCTTTGCCAACCCCGGCATGATGAGCAAGCCCGGCATCACCCTGTCACGTTGGATTGACGGTGTGATGGAAAAGAACGAGCTCATCGACCAAGACAGTAACCTCAAGGCCGTGTTCTATTGGGGCCATTCACCCAACTCACAAACCCGTGGTTTGGAAATGAAGCGCGCCATGGACAAGCTGGACTTGTTGGTGGTGGTCGACCCCTATCCATCGGCTACTGCCGCCATGGCCGCGATGCCCGGCAAAGCTGAAGACCTCAACCCCAACCGCGCGGTGTACTTGTTGCCTGCTGCGACGCAGTTTGAAACCAGCGGCTCTTGCACCGCCTCTAACCGTTCGCTGCAGTGGCGCGAAAAGGTCATCGACCCCTTGTGGGAAAGCCGTTCTGACCACATGATCATGTATCAGTTGGCGCAAAAGCTGGGCTTTGGCCCTGAGCTGGTGAAGAACTACAAGCTGCAAAAAGTCAAAGGCATGGACGAGCCTGTGATTGAAGACATCTTGCGCGAAATCAACAAGTCAGTTTGGACTATTGGCTACACAGGGCAAAGCCCAGAGCGCTTGAAGGCGCACATGAAGAACATGCACTTGTTTGACGTGAAGACCCTCAAGTCTAAAGGCGGCAAAGACAAAGAAACCGGTTACGACTTCGGCGGCGACTACTTCGGCTTACCTTGGCCTTGCTACGGTACGCCTGAACTCAAGCATCCAGGTTCGCCCAATTTGTACGACACCTCCAAGCACATCATGGAAGGCGGCGGTAACTTCCGCGCCAACTTCGGCGTGGAGAAAGACGGTAAAAACTTGTTGGCTGAAGATGGTTCGCAC
>CANGOY010000088.1 GCA_947455585.1 Comamonadaceae bacterium | reverse complement strand
GCCGAACAAACCGACGAACGGCGCAGTCGAACCGACAGTCGCCAAAACAGCCAAGCCGTCTTGCATGCGGCTTTGCACATTGTTCATGGCGCGCTGGATGCTCATGGTCACCCAGTCATTGAAGTTGATGTTGCCCAACAAGCCCGTGTGTTTGCCTGCGCTCTCCAAACCTTTTTCAGCGATGAAGCGAAACGGACTGTCTTCCTCCAAACCATCGGTGCCTTGGCGCACATCGCCCGCATTCCAGAAGTTGTCTTGCGCAGTTTGCGCATAACGCATGACGCGGTTTTGTTCTGCCAGCTTGGTGAAGATGACGTACCAACTGCCCATGCTCATGATGACCAAAATCAGCAGCGTGGCTTTGGCCACCACATCGCCTTGCGCCCACAGCGCTGACAAGCCATAAGGGTTCTCAACGACTTCTTCGGCCCATGCGCTGGCGCTCAAGCCAAGGATGGACAGGGCCGCAGCGGCGCGTGTGAAGGTGTGTTGCAACATGGGTGTTTCCTTGTGTCTGACTTTGTGTGGGGGGCGGTGCTTATTCCAAGCGCCATGTGTATTTGATGCTGGCCCAGCTTTGCTCAGGCTTGCCGTCTACGGTGCCTGGGCGGAACTGGCATTTCGACAGCGCGTTGCGTGCGGCTTCGTCTAGGCGGGAGAAGCCCGATGTTTTTTCAATGTCGGCTTGCAGCACGCGGCCATCTGCACCAATCAAAAACTTCAGCGTGACCGTGCCTTCTTCTTCCATGCGGCGTGAGGCGCTGGGGTAGTCGGGCTTGGCGCAGTAAGCGCCGGCTTGGATGGCCGCGCCTGTGCGAATGGCAGGTGCCGTGGGCGCAGCCGCAGGGGGCGTGTTGGTTTGCGTGATAGCCGGTGCCGTGCTGGTGGGCGCGGGGGGGGGCGGTGCGGGTGTTTTTAGGGGAGGCGTTTTAGGCGCTGGGGCGGGCGGTGGTGCTTGCGACATCAACACCGCTTCCACCGTGTTCTCGGTCATGCGCACCACGTTGCGGGCCAAGCCTGATGAGATGGCCCACAACAACAGCGCGTGCAACAGCACAACCAGACCAATGCCAGTCAAATGCTTGCGAGGGGAGCGTTGGCGCGTGGCGTATGAAGAAGGCGAGTGAGACAAACGAGGGTGCTCTGAAAGTTTCACAGATTTTAGTTGGGCTGCACGTCGCGCTGTATGCAGCCTGAGTAAAGCAAGACAGCCTTTGCGCAAATGGCAAAGGCTGCGTGAGGTGGTTTAGACCTGCTTCATGGCGCCTTTGATTTTGCCGCCACGTTCGATTTCGATTTCGCCGTAAGTCACATCACCCGTCACCTTGCCGGTGTTGCGCACGATGAGCACGCTTTTGCTGGTCACTGACTCGTTGAGTTCGCCCTTGACATCGATGAAGTCTGCCTCCGTGGTGCCTGTGACCACGCCTGACGCACCAATCAGCACATCACGCGCGACCAAATCGCCTTCAACCGTGCCAGAAATGATGGCTTGGTTGGGTGCGTTGATGGAGCCCTTGAACACCACGCCAGTGCCAATGAAAATGCTTTTGTCTTTGGTGCCTTCACTCATGGTCTGCTCTTTCGAAAAATGAATGTGGATAATTTTAGACGTTTATTGTCACTTTTGTTAATTCAATACGCTCTGCGGCGTACGCCTTGCAGCTTATGGGCGAAAATCAGACGCTTATGAAAGTTATTGTCGTTGCCAATCCAAAGGGTGGGGCGGGTAAATCCACCCTGTCTACCAACATCGCTGGTTACTTGGCGTCGCAGGGACATCAGGTCATGCTGGGCGATGCGGACACGCAGCAGTCGTCGAAGTTTTGGCTCAGCCAGCGTCCTGAATCGTTGCCGCGCATCGCCACTTGGGAGTTTCAGCCCGACTTGGTGCTCACGGCCAAGCCGCCAAGCGGCACCACGCATGTGGTGATTGATACGCCTGGCGGCATCAGCGGTTGGCGTTTGCAAGAGGTGATTGAGCGTGCCGACAAGGTCATCGTGCCCGTGATGCCCAGCGTGTTTGACATGCAAGCCACGAATGAGTTTTTGCGCACATTGGTGCAAATCACCGAACGCTTGCCGACGCAAGTGGCGGTGGTGGGTAACCGTGTGGACACACGCACCATTTCAGCGGCGAATTTGCGCAAGTTCATTGACACTTTGCAAATCCCCGTGCTGACTTATTTACGCGATACCCAGTATTACTTGCACATGGCTGCGCATGGCCTGTCGATGTTTGACATCACGCCGTCGAAAGTGCAAAAAGATTTAGAGCAGTGGGCGCCTATTTGCGCTTGGCTTGACGCGGATTAAGCGGCGTTATCCACGACCCGACCTTTGTAGCCGTGGGTCGAAAATTCCATGGCGTGAAAGCCTTTGAAGTCAAGTTGGCGAATGAAGTCGCCGGATTGCTTGTTGACCACCCTGACCGACAAGGTGCTGGACTGTTTGTCGAAGGAATAGTTCAGTTGGCTTTTATCAAGCGACTGGTTCAGGCGCTGCACCCGAACTTCTTTGTCGGCTTGTATCTCGGCCGTCATGTCCACTTTTTTGGCCTGCACCTCAGCCGGCGCTTGTGGCGCCTTTGACACGCTGGGCTTCACGGACGCGGCAGCGAGCGTGACAGGCGTGTGGACGGGGGGCGAGATGGTGTTCACAAAAGGGCTTTGGGTGGTTTGATTTTGATTTTAAGTAAATCAAATTTTAATTTCCACCTTAAAAACCCTTGAGGTGTTTTTATGAATACAAAAGAACTGATTTATCGATGAAGTCTTCGGCTGCTGCCTCGGCTTCTTGGCGCGTGGGGGCGCAACTCATCACATAGCCAATACGGTCGGCGTTTTCCATGGGCGGGCGCACGGGGTCGCCGGCCTGTTTGAGCATCTCGACACAAGCCACGCGTGAGTCAGCCGTCGTGGGCAGTTCAATGTTGGCCAAGTTGCCGGTTTGGCTTGCCACCAGCCAGCGTGTGACGGCGACTTCAGCGGCTTCAGAAAATGCTGCAACGGGGCGTCCGAGGTGCAAGTCAATCAAATCTGAGTGAATCGAGCGTTTGCAAGCCAAGCTGATGAGGCGCGGAATTTTGGCACCCACCAAACGTGGGTTGATTTCAATCAGGCTCAGTCCGTCGCTGTGCACCATCAGTTCAATGTGGGTGGCACCGCAATCAAAGTCCACCGCATCTAGCAGCGCAAACACATAGACTTCGATGGCTTTGAACTGCCCCTTGTTGGGCATGAAGCACCCACCACGAATGGCAAATGAGGGCGGCTCGAAAAATAGCTTTTCATTCACACCCACCAAGGTGTGCTGACCATTTTGTGTGAGGGTGTCGCAGCCAATCACCACGCCTTGCATGTATTGCTCGACCAGCAAACGGTCGTTGGCTTTCACACCCAAGCCGTAGTCGGCACGCGAGGGCAGCATGTCTTCAAGCGGAGACATCCAAGGTGCGAGGTCGTCTTCGTGCTCTATCACCACGATGTTTTGCGAGCCATAGCCGTCAGACGGTTTGATGAGCACAGGCAGGCCGATGTGGTCCACGGCCTCTTTCAATTCTTCGTTGGATGTGGCCAAGGCAAACAAGGGTTGTGCCATGCCACGCTCTTGCAAGCGCTGGCGCACGCTGAATTTGTCGCGCAGCAGTTGGGCTGATTTGAGGTTGAGGTATTTCAGCCCCAGCGCTTGCGCCAGAGTCGCCGTTTCAATCAAGCGGATGTCGAGCAAGCACAGCACAGCGTCAAAAGGCTTTGCTTTGTGCGCCGCAAGCACGTGCGACTCAACGGCTTGCATGTCAAAGCTGGGCACGTTGATGCAAGCGTGCGCGTGTTGCAACAGTGCATTCACGGCCGGTTGCTGCTGGTACAGCGCCAAGTCGGCCGTGAGCAACGTGAAGCTATCGCCACGGTCTTTCGCCGCTTGGAGGATGTCTGTGTCATTGCCGCCTGGCAACTCGACGATGAGCAAGTGCGTCATATCGTTTCAGCCACACGAAAGCCCATGGCGTAGGTGGCTGACTTGGGGTTGTGGCCGTGTCTGCGTTTGGTGCGCGCGAGGTCTCGGAATCTGGCAAAACTGCCGCCACGGGCAACGCGGTATTCGCCGTGAATGTCGACCAAGTGGTCTTTCACGAACTCGCCATCTGGGTAGGCTTGATAGGGGTCTGACACATACTCTTCCACATTGCCAGCCATGTCCGAATTGCCAAAGTGCGACATGCCACCCACAAACACGCCAACAGGGGTGCTATTAAAAATGCCTGACTCGGCTGTGTTGCACAGGTCTGCATTGAAGTCATTTCCCCATGGAAACTCATGATTGCCAGGGCCGGCTGCTGCCCATTCCCATTCAGCTTCGCTGGGCAAGCGAAAGTTTCTGCCTGTGCGCTGTGAGAGCCATGCAACATAAGCATCTGCGGCTTGTGGCGTGACGGTGTACACCGGATGGTTGCCACGTTCTAGGGGAAAGCGCCGAAAGTCCCAACTGGTTGGAATTTCCGAATAGCCGCTATCCAATAAAAACGCTTGGTACTCTGAATTGGTCACAGGGTAGACCGCCAGTTGGTAAGGGGCTAATTGCACAGCATGGCGAGGGCACTCTTTGTCTATCCAAATGCTGTTGAGGCCCAAGCCATCAAAGCCTTGCATGACATCGTTCACTTGGTCTTTCGGTAATCCGATGTCGACTTGCCCACCTTCAATACGAACCATGGTTGGATTGAAAGTGTCGATACGCGGGTCGCCCAGCAGAGCCAATAAATTGCCGCATGCAATGCGTTCTGCCAGTGTGAAGTCAGGTGCGTTTATTTTTTCGACAAGGTTGGATTTTGACAATCCATAAAGCGCTTGAAAGGCGCGTGCAATGTGCGTGTCCAACCGTCCCTGCACGTAGTGGTCAGGTAATCCGAGGCGTTCTCGGTCGGTCATCGTGCCGCATAAGGTGTTGGGGAAAATTGGCCAATGCCAATCGGGTGCGTGCGTGATAGACATGAATGCGAAGTCTGCTAATTAAGCGTGGATGGGGTAAATGTGACCGTCATAGCTAGACGCTAAAAACTGCCCTTTGTTATCCCATGTGATGGACGAAATACCAGACATGGTTGGGCGTTCAAACTTGGTCCAGCGTTTTTCTTTCAAATCAAACATGGCCACCGTGCCGCCGTAGCTGCCAGTGAGGATGCTTGATTTGTCGTCACTGATGCTGATGCATTTCACAGAGTTAAGGTGAGGGCTTGGGTAGACCTCTGCACCTGCTTCACTCCAAATACGCAGGGTGCGGTCGCGACTCACGGTCGCAAAGTGTTGGCCATCAATGGCGCAGCAATCGTTGGTGATTTTGTCGTGAGCTTTGCTCACCCGCTTGGTCAGTGACCAATCGCTGACTTGATGCCATGCAATGTCTGTGTTGGCACATACTGAAAAAAGTACGCCATCGCAGAAGCTCAAACTCTTGATGGCGTTCTCATAAATATGGAGTTGGTTCGTCAATACGAGCTGCGCGCCAGTGCTAAACACCAGAACTTCGCCTGTATAGCTGCCAATGGCAATGAACGATTGGTTCGCCTGTTTGAAGGCGACGCCACAGTTAAGGGGTGAGTGATGTGTGTACAACACCTCGCCTGTATGGGCATCAAACAGTTGCCCCATCTGACCGCCTGTGAAAACTTGGTCGCCAGACGCCACCAAAAAATTACACAAGCTGCCCATGCCTGCTACGAACTGGCCGTCTTTCAAGACGTTGCCTGCATCGCCGACGGCGTAAATGTGGCCATTGATGTTGCTCACATCATTCAGTGCAGTGCCTGCATGTACGTTTTGCAAATCCCATGTGGATGTCTGCACATCAAAGGTTGCGTAGGTTGAGCCAAATGTGCCTGTCGCGACTCGACCATCCTCAAGAATAGTTGCTGCGCGTGCCCAAATGGTTTCTGGCAGCGTGGAACGGCCAATTTCTGCAGGTGTTTGGTCGTTGGCAACGTTCCAGATACTCATGGTTCGGTCATAGCTCAGGCAAACCAAATTGCCATTTTTGGGATTGAGCGCAACTTTTTTAATGCCAGCCGCATGTGCTTCAACGAAGCTGGTGCGTGCACCGTCAATGATGACGATGCGGCCTAAATCATCACCAGCGTAAATAACGCCATTGCTTGAAATTTCTAAGCTATCTGTGCGAATTTTCAAGTCTGTTTTTTGAATTTCGATACCTGTTGCCACATCCCATTTGCGAATGGTGCCATCTACGCTGGTGGACACAACATGCTGGCTGTCTGGCGTCCACGCCAGCGACAGCACGTTGCCTGTATGGCCTGAGCAAGTGGTGATGCATTCGCCATGCAAATTGAAAATGCGTACCAAACGATCGAGCGCGCAGGTCGCAATCAAGCGATCGTCTGGAGAAAAAATTGCCATGTCTACATCGTCCCCGTGCCCTGCCAGCACAGCTTGTAGACGCATCGTTGGCAAAGCCCATATGCGGGCGGAGTAATCACTGCTGGCGCTGACAAGCCATTTGCCGTCAGCACTGAATGCGCAGTTGTTGACCAAATGGTCGTGTGTGCCTCGGGCAATCGCTTGGCGCGTTTTGTTGTCCCAAAGAATGAGTTTGTTGTCGTAACCCGCAGTGGCTACGAAATCGCCATGCGCAGCGATTCCAGCGATAGGTCCTTCATGCAGCATGGCGATTCCTTTCTAGCTTATGCCGTGATGTTCACCGCACTCGCGGCATCCATGCTCTTCAACTTGTCATCTAAGCTTTGTAAGAAGTTAGTGACGTTCGCTGTCGAGCCATTGCCCCCCATTGAACCCATCAAATTTGCAAAACTCGATTGCAAATTGTTGGTGAGCGCTGAGTTGCTAGAGGCTGCTGTGGTGGCATCTGCCGTCACACCTGCCGTGCCGCCCATTTGTTGAATCAAGCTTTCCAAGCTCGCTTCTAACTGAGCGTTAGAGGGGGCGGTGGAGGCTCGACTGCCCAAAAAGGCTTGCGTGGTCGCGGTGCTAGATGCGGCTGCGTTGGCCGTCGCTTGTGGCGGAGGCGGTGGCATGTTCATCAAGAAGCTTCCCTGACCGTTGGGGCCCGTGGTGGTTTTGCCTTGTTGCTCTAAAGCGGCTTCGAGGTTTTGGATAAAACTGTTGAAGGCCGTGTCAGTGCTTGAGGCTTCCGCCGTGGTGCCTGTGGTGGTGGATGACGTGCTGTCAGTTGCTTGCGTCGCCGCTTTGGCGTGGTGATGGCCACCGCGTGCCGCATGCATGGCTTTGGCCGCTTGCTGCGCACCTGCCAAGTCGCCAGCTTGCAAAGCATCACCGACTTTCGTCAGTGGGCTGTTGCTAGAGCTGGTATTGGTTTG
>CANGOY010000087.1 GCA_947455585.1 Comamonadaceae bacterium | reverse complement strand
TTTTGCGTCACAACTTGGCCGTTGATGTTGGTGGGGATACCGCCCATTTGGTAATGGATGGTGGGGATAACGGGGATGGGCTCTTTGGTGATGTCGACGTTGGCAAAGTTGTGGCCAATTTCGAACACCGAAGGCAAACGCTTCATGATGGTGTCAGCACCCAAGTGGGTCATGTCGAGGTTGATGTAGTCCTTGTTAGGACCGCAGCCGCGACCTTCTTTGATTTCTTGGTCCATGCAGCGTGACACGTAGTCGCGTGGGGCCAAGTCTTTGTAGGCGGGGGCATAACGCTCCATGAAGCGTTCGCCATTGCAGTTACGCAAAATCGCGCCTTCGCCACGGCAGCCTTCAGTCAACAACACGCCAGCACCGGCCACGCCAGTGGGGTGGAATTGCCAGAACTCCATGTCTTCGAGTGGGATGCCAGCACGTGCGGCCATCCCGAGGCCGTCGCCGGTGTTGATGAACGCGTTGGTCGAAGCAGCAAAAATGCGGCCTGCACCACCGGTGGCCAACATCACGGTTTTGGCTTCCATGATGTAGAGCTCGCCAGTTTCCATCTCGAGGGCGGTCACGCCCACCACATCACCCGCGTCGTCGCGAATCAGGTCGAGGGCCATCCACTCCACGAAGAAGCTGGTTTTTGCTTTGACGTTTTGTTGGTAGAGCGTGTGCAGCATGGCGTGACCGGTACGGTCAGCCGCAGCACAAGCGCGCTCAACAGCCTTTTCGCCGTAGTTGGCGGTGTGGCCGCCGAAGGGTCGTTGGTAAATGGTGCCGTCTGGGTTGCGGTCGAAAGGCATGCCCATGTGCTCCAAGTCGTACACGACTTTGGGGGCTTCACGGCACATGTATTCAATCGCGTCTTGGTCACCGAGCCAGTCGGAGCCTTTGACGGTGTCGTAGAAGTGGTAGTGCCAGTTGTCTTCGTTCATGTTGCCCAATGAGGCACCAATGCCACCTTGAGCAGCCACAGTGTGTGAACGCGTGGGGAACACTTTAGACAAAACCGCAACGTTCAAACCTGCACGAGCAAGTTGCAACGATGCGCGCATGCCAGAGCCACCGGCACCAACGATGACCACATCAAATTTGCGACGTGGGATAGAGCTTTTAACTGTCATGACTTAGAGCCTCCAGAGAACCTGAATGGCCCAGCCGAGACACGACACCAGCCAAACCAAAGTGAAAACTTGCAAAGACAAACGCAAACCCACGGGCTTGACGTAGTCCATCCAAATGTCGCGAACGCCAACCCACACGTGGAGAGCGAGTGCGATGAAAACAGAGAAGGTCAAAGCCTTCATGAATTGAGAGCTGAAAATGCCAGCCCATTTGTCATAGCTGATGTCGCCGCTGGTCAAGAGCACTTGGCCCAAAACAGCCAAGGTGAACAAAACCATCAAAACACCGGTGACGCGCTGGGCAAGCCAGTCACGCAGACCGTAGTGCGCGCCCACGACGACGCGCTTGGAACCGTAATTCACGGACATGTTGTTGCTCCTAGGAAATCAGTAAAGACCAAACAGTTTGGCGCCCAATGCAGCGGTCAAACCCAAGCTCAGCACCAAAGTAACGATGGCGGAAGACTTGCCAAATTCTTTGGTCACCGCGTGGCAAACGTCCATATAGACGTGGCGAACGCCAGCGATCAGGTGGTGCAAGTAAGCCCAGATGAGGCCCAACACCACAACTTTCACCAACACAGCAGGCACAAAGCCCAAACCGACGTTGAACGCGGCGCTGAATTTGGCGAAGGAAATTTCAGAAGACACAGACGTGTCAAACATCCAAACGATGAGTGGCAGCAACAAGAACATGATCAAACCGCTGATGCGGTGCAAGATGGACACGATGCCAGCCGCTGGGAGGCGGTAAGAGGGCAGATCGGTCAGGGCGTTGATGTTGCGGAACTCAGGCCGCTTTTTGGCAAGCTGGGTCATGTGGGTTCTTTCTTCGGGTTTATCTGTATGTCAAAGTAACTTTAAATTCTATTTCACTTCATCAAGCTGACGTGAGGGTTTCATGTCAACTCAAAGCATTACGGTAGTGATGCGTGTCGGTCCTATAGAGCCCACGGCGCAGTTCCATCGGCGTGTCGTTGTAGGTGTAGGCCACGCGTTCCACGCTGAGCAGCGGTGTGGCTGCATCAACCTTGAGCAAGCTGGCTTGTTCGGTATCTGGGTTGATGGCACGAATGCTTTCTTCGGCACGCACCATGCGCACGCCGAACTCGGTTTCGAACAGGGCGTACATCGGACCGTTGTAATTACTTAAGCGTTCGGCGGTCAGGCCTTTGAACGGGGCGCCGGGCAGCCACAGCTCTTCCAAAATGGTGGGCACACCCCCATAGGCCAACACGCGGCGCACTTGCAGCACGGGGTCGCCGCTGCGCAGGCTCAGGGCGCGGGCAATGTCGGCACTGGCGCGCAGGCGCTTGCAGTCAATGATGGTGCGCTCGGCGGGGCCTTCGCTTTGGGTGTCGCCGTTGTCGGGCTGGAGCTTTAAGAAGCGGTATTGCACATGCTGCTCGGCATGGGTGGCCACAAAGGTGCCTTTGCCTTGGCGGCGCACCACCAAGTTTTCGGCGGCCAATTCGTCAATGGCTTTGCGCACCGTGCCTTGGCTGACGCGAAAGCGGGCGGCCAAGTCCATCTCGCTGGGGATGGCTTCGCCTGGCTTCCACTCGCCCGACTGCAGGCTTTGCAAAATCAATCCTTTGATTTGCTGATACAGCGGGCTAAAGGCAGGGGTGAGGCCGGGCGCGCCCAAAGCATCGCCACCCGCATAGGGCGGGGTTGCAAAAGAGGGCGCGGTGGAGGTGGCCATTTTTTATCTTTGAAACGCAGGTGCGTCAGTTCTTTGTCAAGCTCGTATCATATCTTCTATAAGACATAAGACAGACCGTTTTGCCGTTTTCGCGGGTAAACTCTGTCACCATTCTTTTTTTTAATCACTACTTGGAGTTTTCCCCATGAGCAAGAAGCCTGTTCGCGTTGCCGTCACTGGTGCAGCTGGTCAAATTGGTTACGCACTGTTGTTCCGTATCGCCTCTGGCGAAATGTTGGGCAAAGACCAACCCGTCATCTTGCAATTGTTGGAAGTGCCTGTTGAAGGCCCACAAAAAGCCCTGCGCGGCGTGATGATGGAACTCGAAGATTGCGCATTCCCACTGTTGGTCGGAATGGAAGCTCATGGCGACCCAATGACTGCATTCAAAGACGTCGACTACGCATTGCTGGTCGGTTCACGTCCACGCGGCCCAGGCATGGAGCGCGCTGAATTGCTCGCCATCAACGGCGCCATCTTCACGGCTCAAGGCAAGGCTTTGAACGCTGTGGCTTCACGTGACGTGAAAGTCTTGGTCGTCGGCAACCCAGCCAACACCAACGCTTACATCGCCATGAAGGCAGCGCCTGACCTCAAGCCAGGCAACTTCACCGCCATGCTGCGTTTGGACCACAACCGCGCTGCGTCACAAATCGCTGCCAAGACCGGCAAAGCCGTGGCTGACATCGAGAAATTGACGGTGTGGGGCAACCACTCTCCAACGATGTACGCCGACTACCGCTTCGCCACCATCAAGGGCGAGTCTGTCAAGACCATGATCAACGACCAAGAGTGGAACGCCAACGTGTTCTTGCCAACCGTCGGCAAGCGCGGCGCTGCCATCATTGACGCGCGTGGTTTGTCTTCAGCTGCTTCAGCTGCCAACGCTGCCATTGACCACATGCGCGATTGGGCTTTGGGCACCAACGGCAAGTGGGTGACCATGGGCATCCCATCACAAGGCTGGTACGGCATCCCTAAAGACGTCATGTTCGGCTTCCCCGTGACCTGCGAAAACGGCGAATACAAAGTGGTCGAAGGTTTGGAAATCGACGCGTTCAGCCAATCTTGCATCGACAAGACTCTGAAAGAGTTGACCGACGAGCAAGCTGGCGTTGCCCACTTGATCTAATTCTCAACAGAGAACTAGAGTGAGCCATCCGCGCGACGTTCTGTTGGGTTCGCAAGCAGGTAGCGTTCAGCTGCCCGTTTGTGATCATTACAGCGGTGTCGAAGCGCGGATGCGCAAAAGCTTGCAGTTGCAAGCTGAAATGACGCAAGAGTTTGGAACCTGCGTCTTTGATGTGACCCTTGATTGTGAAGACGGTGCCCCCGTGGGCGGCGAGGCAGAGCATGCCGCGCTGGTCACCGAGTTGGCCCTGAGTGCCGCACCTGAGGCACGCGTGGCCGTGCGTGTGCACCCCGTAGACCACCCCAGTTTTCAAGCAGACATTGCCACCATTGCTGGCAAAGCTGCGAACCGTTTGACGCACATCATGGTGCCCAAGGTCGAGTCAGTGGCCGATGTGCAACTGGCCGAGCAAGCCCTGATTCAAGCCGGCGCCAAAGATTTGGCTTTGCATGTGTTGATTGAGTCGCCCGCGGCGGTACACCGCGCGTTTGACATTGCCGCGCAGCCGCGCGTGCAGTCGCTCAGCTTTGGTTTGATGGACTTTGTGTCCGCCCATGGCGGGGCAATTCCTGCGCACGGCATGAGTGGCCAAGGCCAGTTCACCCACCCGCTGGTGGTGCGTGCCAAGCTAGAGATTGCCAGTGCCTGCCACGCCCATGGCAAAGTGCCGTCGCACTGCGTGGTGACCGAGTTCAACGACACAACTGCCATGCGTGCCGCGGCCAAGCGTGCGGCGCACGAGTTTGGCTACACGCGCATGTGGAGCATTCACCCTGCGCAAATTCGTCCCATTCTCGAAGCCATGGCGCCTGACGCGGCGGCCATTGAGGTGGCCAGCGAAATTGTGTTGGCGGCGCGTGCGGCCCAGTGGGCGCCCATCAGCCACCAAGGTCAGTTGCATGACCGCGCCAGTTACCGCTTCTTTTGGCAAGTGTTGGAGCGTGCGCACAGCACGGGCTGTAGCCTTCCAGCTGAAGTCCAGTTATTCTTCAAGGATTAACCGGAGATGAGCATGCACAAGTTATGGATGGCTGTTGTTTCGTTGACCTTGTCGAGCTTGGCTTTGGCTGCTGAGCCTGTGGCACAGCCACAGTTAAAAACGACAGCTTCAACCCCTGCTAAACAGCAGGCCGTCAAGCATGCAGCGGCAAAGCCGCCAGTTAAACCAGCTGCGCCCAAATACTATTACGTCAGAGCTACGCCCTTGGTAGCTACGCCTTTGGTCGCCACACCTGTACCCGCACCTGTGCAACAAATTCACGCAGCCACGCCTGAAGCGGGTGAAGTGCACACGGGTCATATGGTGTGCGAGTTGGGTAACTCGGTCACGGTGTCACCCGACCCGCAGCAGCCTACACGCTTCATCGTGCAGATGAAAAAGAACACCTACCTCATGACGCCCGTGGAGACCACCACTGGCGCCGTGCGTTTGGAAGACGCGCAAGCCGGTGCCATGTGGCTACAGCTACCGCACAAGTCCATGTTGATGAATAGCAAGTTGGGTCAACGCATGGCCGATGAGTGCCAAAGCGAACATCAAGTCGCAACGGCCCACGCCATGAAGCTAAATCCGCCACCCAGCTTGTTGGATGGCCCAACACTTGCCAAGAAATAACCCTTTTAATTTTTGATTTGATAGACCGGAGAAAACCATGTTGAAAGCCTACCGTGACCACGTAGCCGAGCGCGCAGCGCTGGGTATCCCACCTTTGCCATTGGACGCCAAGCAAACGGCTGAATTGATCGAGTTGATCAAAGCCCCCGCTGCCGGCGAAGAAGCGTTCTTGATGGACTTGTTGACCCACCGCGTGCCACCCGGCGTGGACGATGCGGCCAAAGTCAAAGCTTCTTTCTTGGCTGCTGTGGCACACGGCGAAATCAAAGTGGGCTTGATCTCCAAGTCCAAAGCCACTGAGTTGCTGGGCACTATGGTGGGCGGCTACAACGTGCACCCCTTGATCGAATTGCTCGACGACGCTGAAGTGGCTGCTGTGTCTGCTGAAGCTTTGAAGAAAACATTGTTGATGTTTGACTTCTTCAATGACGTCGCAGAAAAAGCCAAGGCCGGCAACGCCAAAGCCAAAGAAGTCATGCAAAGCTGGGCTGATGCCGAGTGGTTCACCACACGTCCTGAAGTCGAGAAAAAAATCACCATTACCGTGTTCAAGGTGCCTGGCGAAACCAACACTGACGACTTGTCTCCAGCGCCTGACGCTTGGAGCCGTCCAGACATTCCATTGCACTACTTGGCGATGTTGAAAAACACCCGCGAAGGCGCAGCGTTCAAGCCAGAAGAAGACGGCAAGCGCGGCCCCATGGCCATGATTGAAGAGCTGAAGAAAAAAGGCAATTTGGTCTCTTATGTCGGCGACGTGGTCGGCACAGGTTCCTCACGCAAGTCAGCTACCAACAGCATCATCTGGGGCTTTGGTGAAGACATTCCGTTTGTGCCTAACAAGCGTTTCGGTGGTGTGACTTTGGGCGGCAAGATTGCCCCCATCTTCTTCAACACCCAAGAAGACTCTGGCGCTTTGCCGATCGAAGTGGACGTGACCAAACTCGAAATGGGTGACGTGGTTGACGTGTTGCCCTACGACGGCAAGATCGTCAAGAACGGCGAAACCATCACCACCTTCCAACTCAAGAGCGATGTGCTGTTTGACGAAGTGCGCGCCGGTGGCCGTATCAACTTGATCATCGGTCGCAGCTTGACTGCCAAGGCTCGCGAGTTCTTGGGTCTGCCTGCTTCCACCGTGTTCCGTTTGCCCACAGCGCCTATCACCACCAAAGCTGGCTTCACGCTGGCCCAAAAGATGGTCGGTCGTGCAGTTGGTTTGCCAGAAGGCCAAGGCGTTCGCCCCGGCACTTATTGCGAACCCAAGATGACCACCGTGGGTTCACAAGACACCACAGGCCCTATGACACGCGACGAGTTGAAAGACTTGGCTTGCTTGGGCTTCTCTGCTGACATGGTCATGCAATCGTTCTGCCACACAGCGGCCTACCCCAAGTCTGTGGACGTGAAAACCCACCGCGAATTGCCAGCCTTCATCAGCAACCGTGGCGGCGTGGCTTTGCGTCCAGGCGACGGTGTGATTCACTCTTGGTTGAACCGTTTGTTGTTGCCTGACACCGTTGGTACAGGTGGCGACTCACACACACGTTTCCCAATCGGTATCAGCTTCCCGGCCGGTTCTGGTTTGGTGGCTTTCGGCGCTGCTACAGGCGTGATGCCTCTGGACATGCCTGAGTCCATCTTGGTTCGCTTCAAAGGCGAAATGCAACCCGGCGTGACATTGCGCGACTTGGTGCACGCCATTCCTTTGTACGCGATCAAGCAAGGTTTGTTGACTGTGGCCAAGGCCGGCAAGATCAACGAATTCTCTGGCCGCATCTTGGAAATCGAAGGCTTGCCAAACCTCAA
>CANGOY010000086.1 GCA_947455585.1 Comamonadaceae bacterium | reverse complement strand
CTATTGCGGTCTCGTGACCGAAGCCCTCAATGGCCAAACCGTGAGCCTGTGCGGCTGGGTCAACCGTCGTCGTGACCACGGCGGCGTCATCTTTATTGATCTGCGTGACCGCGAAGGCTACGTGCAAGTCGTGTGCGACCCAGACCGCGCTGAGATGTTCAACGTGGCCGAGAACGTGCGCAATGAGTTTTGTATCCAAGTCAAAGGCTTGGTGCGCGCCCGTCCGGATGGCACGACCAACGAAGGCTTGAAGAGCGGCAAGATTGAAGTGCTGTGTCACGAACTCATTGTGCTGAACGAGTCGGTCACGCCGCCGTTCCAAATTGACGACGACAACTTGTCTGAGACCACGCGCCTTACACACCGCGTGCTCGACCTGCGTCGCCCGTACATGCAAAACAACTTGATGCTTCGCTACAAAGTGTCGATGGAAGTGCGCAAGTACTTGGACGAAAACGGTTTCGTAGACATCGAAACTCCGATGCTCACCAAGAGCACGCCCGAAGGCGCGCGCGATTACCTCGTGCCTAGCCGTGTGCATGACGGCCACTTCTTTGCGTTGCCACAGTCACCTCAATTGTTCAAGCAGCTGTTGATGGTGGCGGGCTACGACCGTTACTACCAAATCACCAAGTGCTTCCGCGACGAAGACTTGCGTGCTGACCGTCAACCTGAATTCACCCAGATTGATATTGAAACCTCGTTCTTGAGCGAGGAAGAAATCCGCGACATGTTCCAAGGCATGATTAAGCGCGTGTTCACCAACACCATTGGCGTGGACCTCGGCGAGTTCCCTGTCATGACGTACCAAGACGCCATGCACATCTACGGCTCTGACAAGCCCGACTTGCGCGTGAAATTGCAGTTCACCGAGCTGACCGATGTCATGGGTGATGTGGACTTCAAAGTGTTCTCAGGCGCTGCCAACATGAAGGGCGGCCGCGTGGTGGCTCTGCGCGTGCCCAATGGTTCGGTCGAAGGCGGCGGCATCAGCCGTGGCGAGATTGATGCCTATACCGAGTTCGTCAAGATTTATGGTGCTAAGGGCTTGGCTTACATCCGCGTGAACGAGTTGGCCAAGGGCCGTGACGGCTTGCAGTCACCCATCGTGAAAAACATCCACGACGCAGCTTTGGCCGCAGTGTTGGAGCGTACAGGCGCACAAGATGGCGACTTGATTTTCTTCGGTGCTGACAAGGCAAAAATTGTCAACGACGCCATCGGAGCTTTGCGTATCAAGATTGGTCATAGCGAGTTCGGCAAGAAAAACGGTTTGTTCGAAGACCGTTGGGCCCCAATGTGGGTGGTCGACTTTCCGATGTTTGAGTTTGATGACGAAAGCCAACGCTACACCGCCGTGCACCACCCCTTCACCGCGCCCAAAGACGGCCATGAAGACTGGATGGTCACCGCGCCTGAGAAGTGCATTTCCAAGGGTTACGACATGGTGTTGAACGGCTGGGAAATGGGTGGCGGTTCAGTCCGTATCCACCGCGCTGACGTGCAACAAAAAGTGTTTGACGCGTTGAAAATCACACCTGAAGAAGCCCAGCTCAAGTTCGGCTTCTTGCTCGACGCGTTGCAATACGGCGCGCCGCCACACGGCGGTTTGGCTTTCGGTTTGGACCGCATCGTCACGCTCATGACTGGTGCTGAATCCATCCGCGACGTGATTGCTTTCCCCAAGACCCAGCGCGCTCAGTGTTTGCTCACCCAAGCACCTAGCCCTGTGGACGAAAAGCAGTTGCGCGAATTGCACATTCGCTTGCGTAATTTGGATGCGCCAAAAACTGCTTAAGTTTTTGTAGCGCTTTGCTTCGCAAACAGATTCTCAAACGCCACCTTCGGGTGGCGTTTGTCTGTGCGCTGTCGAACGCTGTGGTGACTATCACGCTTATTGAGAAATACCACCCTAAGACACGTTGCATCTCCCTACACTGAACTCCAATCAACAGCACCACGAAGGAGTAGTGACATGGACAGCAGCAAGTCAAACCCATCTACCGCAGGGCAATGCCCCGTCATGCACGGCGCCAATACGCAAGTGGCCAACACCCCCATGGCCTGGTGGCCCAACGCGCTGAACTTGGACATCTTGCATCAGCACGACACCAAAACCAACCCGATGGACGCAGGTTTTGACTACCGCGAAGAAGTCAAAAAGCTCGATGTGACAGCGCTGAAAAAAGACCTCACCGCGCTCATGACTGACAGCCAAGACTGGTGGCCCGCTGACTGGGGTCACTACGGTGGTTTGATGATTCGCATGGCGTGGCACTCAGCCGGGTCTTACCGCATTGCCGATGGTCGTGGTGGTGCAGGCCCCGGCAGCCAACGCTTTGCGCCCCTCAACTCGTGGCCCGACAACGTCAACCTCGACAAAGCGCGTCGCCTGCTGTGGCCCATCAAGAAAAAATATGGCAATCGGCTAAGCTGGGCCGACCTCATCGTGCTGACGGGCAATGTGGCCTATGAATCGATGGGCCTCAAAACCTTTGGTTTTGCGTTTGGCCGTGAAGATATTTGGCACCCTGAGCAAGACATCAACTGGGGCTCTGAAAAAGAGTGGCTGGGCGCTATGCGCTATGACAGCGACAGCCGCGAGTCGCTGGAAAGCCCTTTGGCCGCTGTGCAAATGGGTTTGATTTATGTGAACCCCGAAGGCGTCAACGGTAAGTCAGACCCTTTGAAAACTGCGCAAGACGTGCGCCTCACTTTCAAGCGCATGGCCATGAACGATGAAGAAACGGTGGCCCTTACCGCAGGTGGCCACACTGTGGGCAAAGCGCATGGCAACGGCAGCGCACAAAACCTCGGGCCTGTGCCTGAAGCTGCCGATATGACTGAGCAAGGCTTGGGTTGGATGAACCACACCACGAGAGCCGTAGGTCGCGACACTGTGTCTAGCGGCATCGAAGGCGCATGGACCACGCACCCCACGCAATGGGACAACGGCTATTTCCACATGCTGCTCAACCACGAATGGGAACTCACACGCAGCCCCGCAGGCGCTTCGCAATGGAAAGCCGTCAACATCAAACCTGAAGACATGCCGGTGGATGTGGAAGACCCTTCGATTCGCGTGCAACCCATGATGACCGACGCCGACATGGCCATGAAGATGGACCCTGAGTATCGAAAAATTTCTGAGCGCTTTTACAAGGACCCTGATTACTTCACCCAAGTCTTTGCCCGTGCGTGGTTCAAGCTGACCCACCGCGACCTTGGTCCCAAGGCTCGTTACATCGGCCCCGAAGTGCCACAAGAAGACCTCATCTGGCAAGACCCTGTGCCCGCAGGCAAAACCGACTACGACGTGGCCGCTGTCGCCGCCAAAATTTCGGCCAGTGGTTTGAGCGTGAGCGAGATGGTGGCCACTGCTTGGGACAGCGCCCGTACTTTCCGCCACTCCGACAAACGCGGCGGAGCCAACGGTGCACGCATTCGCTTGGCCCCGCAAAAAGACTGGCTGGGTAACGAACCAGAGCGCCTGGCCAAAGTCGTCAAGGTGTTGGAAGGTATCGCCGCGCAAACAGGGGCCAGCGTGGCAGACGTGATTGTGTTGGCCGGCAACGTGGGTGTGTCGCATGCTGTCAAAGCTGCAGGCTTTGACATCCCTGTGCCATTCAAGCCAGGCCGTGGCGACGCCACCGCTGCCATGACCGATGCTGAATCGTTTGCCGTGCTCGAACCCTTGCACGACGGTTTTCGAAACTGGGTAGACAAGCACTACGCTGTCAGCCCCGAAGAACTGTTGCTGGACCGCGCACAACTCATGGGTCTTACCGCTCCTGAAATGACTGCCTTGGTGGGCGGCATGCGCGTGCTGGGCACGAACTACGGTGTGTCTAAGTGCGGCGTGTTCACCGACTGTGTGGGCGTGTTGAGAAACGACTTCTTTGTGCACCTCACCGACATGGCTTACGAGTGGAAGCCCACTGGCAAAAACTCGTACAACGTGTGCGACCGCAAAACAGGTCAGCCCAAGTGGACGGCCTCACGCGTGGACTTGGTGTTTGGCTCCAACTCAATTTTGCGAGCCTATGCCGAGGTGTACGCGCAAGACGACAACCGCGAAAAGTTTGCCCGTGACTTTGTGGCCGCATGGACCAAGGTGATGAACGCCGACCGTTTTTAAGTCAGCTGAAGCACGCGCGTTGTCTGAAAACTGGCAGGCACTTCGTAGTCGGCCACGAGCCACGCGCGGCTAGGGTGCTCGGCCGCTTCGTGCAAAAAATCTTGGATGATGCGAATCGATGCCAAGTCAAGCGCGGCAAACGGTTGGTCTAGCAAAGTCACCGCTGCGCCCGAGGCAAGGGCAGCCACCACCATCACTTTGCGGCGGCTGCCTGCGGACAGCATGTGCAGTTGCTTCTCGCGGTGAGGGTTCATGTTCAGTGCTTCGGCCAAGTCGTTCAACACGTCATCATGCCAATGTGGGTGACGTGTGCGCAGTGCATCCCAGCAGGCTTGCACGGTGCTGTTGTCGTGCGCAGCGTCTTGCAGGTCTACCCAAAACACACCGCCTTCGGGGGCAGTCACCTTGCCAGCTGTGGGCTGCACATCGCCGGCCAGCAAACGCAGCAAGGTGGTTTTGCCTGTGCCTTCGTCACCGCAAATCCAACTCAGGCCTGCGGGCCAAGTGAAGGAAAGGTTTTGGATGGGGCCGTGGGTGAGGGCTTCTATTTTTAGCAATGTATTGGTTGGCATGGTGTCATCGTGGTGAACGCGCTGGTCAAGATTGTCATGCCGAAGCGGTTTCAGTGATTTCATGTCTATGAACTAGGATGCTTCACAGTTATGACCATCTCCAAATTTCCCGCTCTCCAATTTCCGATTCCCAAAGCCCACCGCCACTTGGCTTACAGCGCCGTCGGTGCTGCCAACAGCCCCCATGTGTTGCTGTGTTTGCCGGGTTTGTTAGAAACCCGCGCCACGTTTGATTCGTTGCTGCAAGACGCTGAAGAGCTGCACGGTCTACGCGTGGTGAGCCTTGATTTGTGCGGGCGCGGCGACTCTAGCCCCTTGCCCGGTGACAAGGGTTACACCATGCAGGTGTATCTAGAAGACATCGAACATTTCATTCGTACCGAGCTGATGTCCGAGGGCAAGTCGGTGCCACGCATTGAGGTGTTGGGCACCAGCATGGGCGGCATCTTGGGCATGTACTTGGCCTGCGATGCACACAACCATGTGAGCGGTCTGTTCTTGAACGACATTGGTTTGGACTTGCCGTGGATGTCTATTTACGGCTTGTACGACGGGATGAAGAAAGAAGGCCGCTTGCCCACGCCTGAAGAAATGGCATCCAAGTTCAACGTGAGCTTGGGCGCAGTGCTGGCTGTCCAGTCGCCTTCGCACTTTGATTTGTCTTACCGCAAAGACTGGAAGGGCATGAAGTTTGGCCACTTGCTGAGCGACTTCAAAGGTCCACTGCGTTTGATGCACGGCAGCGAATCGGGTGTGTGCACAGCGCAGCAGGTGAAAGACTTGCAACGCGCATTCCCTAAGGTCAAAGTGCTAGAGGTAGCGGGTGCAGCGCACCCTGTGCCGTTCAACGCTAAAGTGAATAAGTTTGTGTTAGCTTCGCTCGACTTGCCTGTTGCGTCGTCAGCCAAAGTTGCGCTACCCAAGGCTGAACCACACAAGGCCTTTGCGCAAATGGATATGGCGTTAGAAGAGGGGTTAGTTTGGAAAGAAACAACAGTAGCGACTGATGAGCCTGTTGAGGTAATGAAGTCGGTGGAAGTGATTGCACCCAATCCCCAGCCTGTTGAACAGCCGGCTGTTGCCACTACGCCGCCAGAGTCTGAGGCGACGGTGCACCCTGCAAACGCTCAGCCCTCTAGCCTGTGGGTTTGGCTCAAGCAGCAGCTGCTAGGCGCCACAAAGAAGTAACTTCTTTGGCGCGTGCATCGTGCAGCGGGTCTGTTTCATCAGTGGCTTTGCCGTGACGCGGTTTGATGTCGTTGCGGCCCAGCACCTGCAAGCCTGCGTCGGTGATCCAGCCCATTAGCTCGTCGCGGCTTCGCAGCCCCAAGTGTTCGGCCAAGTCCGACAAGATGAGCCAACCTTCACCCTCGGGTGCCAAGTGCGCACGCAAGCCGCTGAGGAAGCCACGCAGCATGCGGCTGCCTTCGTCGTAGACCGCGTGTTCGATGGGCGAACTGGGGCGCGCAGGCACCCACGGTGGGTTGCACACAATCAGCGGCGCAAGGCCTTCGGGGAACAAGTCGGTTTGCACCAGCTCCACTTTGTCGATGCGCTGCAAGCGCTTCAGGTTCTCGCGCGCGCAGGTCAGTGCGCGCGGATCTTGGTCGGTGGCGACGATGCGCTGCACGCCGCGCTTGGCCAACACGGCCGACAGCACGCCCGTGCCCACGCCAATGTCAAAAGCCAATGTTTTGTTTTGGATGGGTGCGCTGGCCACGAGGTCCACATACTCGCCCCGCACGGGTGAGAACACGCCGTAGTGGGGGTGAATGCGGTTGTTCGGAGCGTCGCCCAAGGCGGCTATTTCGACGCCGTTTTTGCGCCACTCGTGTGCGCCCACCACGCCCAGCAATTCGCGCAGCGACACCATGCAGGCTTCGCCGGTCGCAGGGCCCCACGCCTCGGTGCAGGCCAGCGTGAGATCGGGTGCACGGCGCAGGGGGATGGTGTAGTCGCCTTGCATGGGCACGATGACCATGGCCAAGATGCGGGCGCGTTGGCCCAGCGCTTGGCGGTGTGCGTTAAACGCCTGCAATGGAGCGACTTCGGGTTCAGGCTTTTTGCTTTTCTTAGGCTTGCGCTCAGTGCGTCGTGCCAAGGCTTGCAGCAGTTGGCGTGCGTTGTGAAAGTCACCCCGCCACAACATGCCTGTGCCCTCGCAGGCCAGGCGGTAGGCTGTGTCAGCTGACATCGTGTCGTCAGCGGCCACCACGCGGCGGGGGGCGGCAGCGCCGCTTTCGGCGCGCCATGTGGGTAAGTTGTCTAGGGGTGTGAGCATGGCGGCATCATAGAGGGCGATGCCGCGCGTGCGCGGTGTTTATGGCGCTGCGAATTCCCAAACAGCGCCGATTTGCCAGCGCTGGCTTTCGGGCTCTAGGCGCGGAATAACGCCATTAGGCTCGCGGTTAGGTACTGTGTTGGAGTCTCCTAAATGGGTATATCGAATATAGGGTTTTAGTGTGTCATCGTTATTTAAAGCGATGTTCATAAGAACTTGTGCGTATTGACCATGTCGCTGCGTGTTTGTAACGTCGCTATATCCTGGGCCAACATCTGATAGCTTTGATAGATGGCGACCATAAAGCAACAACCCCGCATCTAGCTCCCACACCTCGCCGCTGGACCAACGCACGGGCAGCCACAGCTGGGCGGCGCTGCGCTGGTAGCCGCCGTAGGTGGTG
>CANGOY010000085.1 GCA_947455585.1 Comamonadaceae bacterium | reverse complement strand
TCAGAAACACAAACAGAGCCTTAGCCAAGTCGTGCGTGTCTTGCACGCTGACATGGCCGTTTTGAATCAGACGTGCACCACCGGTGAAGGGGAACAGGCCGTGGGTGTTGGCATCATCCGCGCCGTTGAGGGCATCGTGGTAATCGTTGATCACATTGGCGGCGGCGTGCATCAACACGGCCAACACCAAGGTGGCCAGGGCGGTCCATATGTTAGGGCCGTGCCCACATGCCGCGGCCACCACAGTGCCCAACACACACGCCACGGCCGTGATGACCAAAAAGCCGGGGCGTGTCATCTGCATCAGCGTGCGCCAAGGCAAAACAGTCGAGGATGGAGATGTCATAGGCAATAGAAATATCAAAAAAAACAGGGCCATCAGGCCCTGCTTCAACAGTTAACCGTTTTAACGCGGCACCAAGAAGACAGACTTCTCGTGAATCACATCGCTGCCAGAGGTGTCTTTGATGTCAAAGTTTATTTTGTGCGAGCCTGCATCCGCCGAACCATAAGGAATAGTCACACTCAACACCACCCAATGGGCCTGGGCTGCAGCCACCTTCACTTGTGCGTCGGTGGTGATGGCAATGTCTTTCATGCCGGCCACTGACACTTGGTAAGTCTTGTCCACCTCGGAGGCGTTCATCACTTGCAAGCGGTAGATGTTTTCAATTCCACCGTTTTCTGTGATACGCGCCAAGGTTGCACGGTCACGCACCACATCCACCTTGAACGGTGTACGCATGGCCAAGGACACGCCCACAGCAATGATGAGGGCCATCAAGATGGATGTGTAAATGAGCACGCGAGGACGCAGCACACGCATCAGCGTTTGCTTTGTGGTCCATTTGTTCTCCATGGCGTTTTGCGTGGTGTAACGCACCAAGCCTTTGGCATAGCCCATCTTGTCCATCACCGTGTCGCACACGTCGGCACAAGCGCCGCAACCAATGCATTCGTACTGCAAGCCGTTGCGAATATCAATGCCAGTAGGGCACACCTGAACACACAAGGTGCAGTCCACACACGCGCCCAGGTTGGCTTGTGCCAAATCTGTCTTTTTAGAACGTGCACCGCGTGGCTCGCCGCGCTCTACGTCATACGTCACGATGAGAGTGTCGTGGTCAAACATGGCGCTTTGGAAGCGGGCGTAAGGACACATGTATTTGCACACTTGTTCGCGCATGAAGCCTGCATTGCCGTAGGTAGCAAATGCGTAAAAGAATACCCAGAAGGCTTGCCAAGGGCCAAAGCTCCAAGCAATCGCCGTTGCCAACAATTCTTGAATGGGCGTGAAGTAACCGACAAAGGTAAAGCCTGTCCACAAAGACAACACAATCCAAGCTGTGTGTTTGTAGACCTTCTTGCTCAGTTTCTTCACAGAAAAGTCTGCGTCATCCAAACGCATACGCGCTGAGCGGTCACCTTCAATCTTGCGTTCTATCCACAAGAATATTTCGCTGTACACCGTTTGCGGACATGCATAGCCGCACCATAGACGACCAGCCACCGCGGTGAACAAGAACAGCGACAACGCTGAGATAACCAACAAGCCCGTTAAATAAATGAAGTCTTGCGGGTACAACACCAAGCCAAAGATATAAAAGCGGCGAGCTTCGAGGTCAAACAACACCGCTTGGCGTGTGCCCCACTCCACCCATGGCAAACCATAAAACACAATTTGCGTGATGGCCACCGTGATCCAACGCCAGTAGGCAAAGATGCCTTCGACCGAGCGTGGATAGATTTTTTTAGCCGCCGCATACAGCGACACCATTTCTTCGCTGTCCTCGACTGGCACAGCTTGAATGGGGATGACTTTTTTGGGTTCGTGGTTGTCGGTGTTCATAAAAAGCAATCGTGATTTATAAAAATTAAGCCAATGTGTCCCAAGCCTTGAGGGCTTCGGCCGAATACATCAACGCAGGGCCACCGCCCATGTACACGCAGATTTACGCAAAGCCTTCACATGAAATCCCACACAACCAGAGCAGTGCTGCGTGATACCAATGGCCAAAGCGATCAGCTCTTTGTTTTTGGCATTGATAGCACCCTCGGCCATAGAGGCACGCGCCAGTTGCCCAAAGCCTTGCATAGCTTCGGATTGCGATTTACGAAAGGGCGTCAAGCACTCGTTGATGCCTTGCATCAAATTGGCATGATCAAACGTACTCATGGTGAGGTCCTCTCCAAATTACTTCAGTTGCTGCCCAGCGCTGTCAAACACTTCCACTGTGATGGGAATGCCTTGACGCACACTTTGCGTGACCGTACAAAACTCTTCAAACTGTGCCAACACGTGGTCCACCTGGTCTAGCGACGCGGCCAGCACGCCCATACGAATTTGCGCATTCATGTGTAACACGCGCAAACGGTTGTCATCGTTGCGTCCAATTTCAGCCGTCACCACGCACTGGATTGGGCTAGGTTCTTGTTTGAATTTGCGAAACGCAAACAACAAGGAGTCAGACAAACAGTTCCCAACAGCTGCACAAAGCATTTGCACAGGCGATGGCCCTAAACCTGTTCCTAGGGGAGCGGGCTCGTCGCTGGTGAGCACGGGCATTGCGTCGTCAAATGGTATGTCGAACCGGTAGTCATGCCGTTGCGATAGCTCAACGCGTATAGTTTTTCCTGACATAGGCTTTTCCTTGATTTATTCAAATGAAGGCTGTGCAGGCTTGAACACTTCGTGCCCTGCAGCCACCCAAGCGTCAATGCCCCCAGCGATGGATTGAATGTGGGTATAGCCCATCTCAGCAAGTGACTTAGCACTCAAAGCCGCACGGCCACTGGTTTTGCAATACAGCACGATGTTCAGGTCACGCGATTGCATCTTGGGGTTGCCCGCCATCTTGAATTCCAACATGCCACGCGACATGTGCATGGCGCCAGGCAAATGACCCGCCAAATATTCGTCGGTTTCGCGCACATCAATCAGCACATCACACGACTGAATGGCCATGACAGCTTGATCGACAGAAATCTCTTGAACTGCTTTCTTGGCTTGGGCAACCAAATCGTGGGCGGTTTTCATGCGGCTTTCCTTGTGGTGGTATTACGTTTTTTAAGGGCCATGGCTGTGGGCCACGCTTGTTCTGAGTGCTGTTGGGCAATGCGGTCGCAGACCAAATCGCACAAGGCGTAAATGGTGGGGTCCGCAATTTGGTAATACACACTGGTGCCACGGCCTTCGCGCTTGACGAATCCTTGCTGCATCAACACAGCCAAATGGCGCGACATATTGGCAGCCGTGTAGCCACAGGCTTCAGCCAACTCGCCCACGTTGTGCTCAGCCTCGCGCAACAGGTTCAAGATGCGCAAGCGCGTGGGCTCGGCCAGCGCTTGGAAGTAGTTAGCCACACGATCGATGGCTTGCTCTGGAAGTTGGGTCATAAGCAAATTGTAAAACTATTTAAGTGATTGATTATTTAATTGTTTAGTTAAATAATCAGACGATTATTTATAGAATAAACGCCATGAATGATTCCAAACTCCGTATCTCAGGGCGATTGGCCCACATGTTTCAAGCTTCACAGATCACGCCGCTGCTCGCACTGGTGTGCTTTCTACTCGGTGTATTCGCCGTACTGGTGACGCCGCGTGAAGAAGAGCCGCAGATCAACGTGACCATGGCCAATGTGCTGATCCCCTTCCCGGGCGCATCCGTGAAGGATGTGGAGCAAATGGTGTCAGGCCCTGCCGAGCAAGTGCTGTCGCAAATTGCCGGTGTCGAACACGTCATGTCAGTCTCGCAGCCCGGCATGTCGGTAGTGACCGTGCAATACAAGGTGGGCGTGGCACGCACCGAAGCCTTGGTGCGTTTGTATGACACGGTCAACTCGCATGCCGATTGGCTTCCCAAAGGCTTGGGGGTGTTGCAACCCCTCATCAAACCCAAAGGCATTGACGATGTGCCTATCATTTCGCTCACCTTGCACGGCAAGGACACCGACCTGAGCGCGTTTGAGCTAGAGCGCATTGCACAAAACATTGAGATCGATTTGAAACGCGTCAAAGGCACACGCGAGGTCACCACTGTGGGTGGCCCATCGCGCACCATTCAAATTGACATCGACCCTGCACGCATGCAAGCCGCTGGCATCACCGTGCCCGAGCTGCGCATGGCATTGCAAGCGGCGCACTTGGGCGCACCGGTGGGTGATTTGCTGGTCGACCAACAAGCCATTGCCATTGAATCGGGTCCTTTCTTGAGCAGTGCCAAAGATGTGGCCAGCTTGGTGGTGGGCGTGCGTGCGGGTACACCTCTGCATGTGCATGACATTGCCCAAGTGCGTGATGGCGGTGCACAAGCCAACACCGCCGTGTGGCATGGCGTGGCAGGTGCCAAACCAAGCGAACGCACCGCAGTGACCATCGCCATCACTAAGAAGCCCGGCGAAAACGCCATTGAGGTGGCTGATGCTGTGTTGGCGCAAGTCACCACACTCAAGCAAAGCAAGATTCCGGCAAACGTTGAAGTCACTACCACGCGCAACTACGGCGAAACCGCCAATGACAAAGCGAAGAAGCTGATTCAAAAGCTGCTGTTTGCCACCGCGTCTGTGGTGGTCCTGGTGTTCATTGCTTTGGGCCGCCGCGAAGCCGCCATCGTGGGCACAGCCGTGATTTTGACCTTGACGGTCACGCTGTTTGCGTCTTGGTCCTGGGGCTTCACGCTCAACCGCGTGTCGCTGTTTGCGTTGATTTTCTCTATCGGCATCTTGGTGGACGATGCCATAGTGGTTGTAGAAAATATCCATCGCCATCAAGGTTTATTCCCTCATAAAACGCTCACACAAATCATTCCTGGGGCAGTCGACGAAGTGGGCGCACCCACCATCCTTGCCACTTTCACCGTGATTGCAGCCTTACTGCCCATGGCGTTTGTGTCGGGCTTGATGGGCCCCTACATGAGCCCAATCCCCATCAACGCCAGCATGGGCATGTTGTTGTCGCTGGCCGTGGCGTTTGTGGTCACACCTTGGTTAGCTCGGATTTGGATGCAAGCAACGCCTGCACACGACGCTGAGAAAAAAAGCCCATTCAAACAATGGCTCACACGTTTTTTCAACCGCGTGTTCACGCCCTTCTTGAATGACCTATCTGGGCAACGGAACCGCTGGCGCCTTGGTGCTACTGTGCTGGGTGCCATCGTGGTGTCTGTGGCTTTACCAGTAGCTGGGTTTGTAGCTTTGAAGATGCTGCCGTTTGACAACAAGTCTGAATTCCAAGTCGTGGTTGACATGCCTGCGGGCACCCGCGTGGAAGAAACCGAAAAAGTACTGCGTGCCTTGGGGGCTCATTTGGCCACCGTGCCAGAGGTAACCCACTACCAAGCCTACGCAGGCTTGAGCGCCCCCATCAACTTCAACGGTTTGGTGCGTCAATACTATTTACGCAGTGGCGGCAACGTGGGTGATATTCAAGTCAACCTGCAAGACAAACACTTGCGCAAGGCGCAAAGCCACATCATTGCCACGCGTGAGCGCCCTGCCTTGCAAGCCATTGGCAAACAGTTCAACGCGAATGTCAAAGTGATTGAAGTGCCACCAGGCCCACCTGTGTTGGCCCCCATCGTGGCTGAGGTGTACGGTCCCACAGACGAAGGGCGCAATCAAGTGGCCAAATCTGTACGTGCAATGTTTAACGCACAACAAGGCGTGGTGGATGTAGACGACAGCACCATCAGCGCAGCACCTCGCCACGTGCTGTTGATCAACCGCCAAAAGGCAGCGCAAATGGGCGTGTCGCAACAAGCCATCGTCAGTACCTTGCGTGCGGCATTGGCAGGTGAGTCGACCGTCTACGCGCACGACCAAAACAAATACGCAGGTGCCATCGTCATTCGATTGCCCAAGAGCGAGCAAGACTCTTTGGACAAACTGCTCAGCCTTGGCGTGCGTAACTCGCAACGCGAAATCGTACCCATCCGACAGCTCGTCACCATCAGTGACACCCAGCGCGAACAGCCGATTTATCACAAAGACTTGCTGCCCGTCACCTATGTTGTGGGCGACATGGCTGGCAAGGTCGACAGCCCGCTGTACGGCATGTTTGGCATGCGCAGTGGTTTGAACCAAATACAAACGCCCAATGGCAAGCCTGTGGACGAATACTTCATTCAACAACCGACAGATCCTTACCAACACTACGCCGTGAAGTGGGACGGCGAATGGCAGATGACGTATGAAACCTTCCGCGACATGGGTGCTGCCTATGCTGTGGGTTTGGTGCTCATTTATTTGCTAGTTGTGGCGCAGTTTGGCTCTTACCTCGTGCCGCTCATCATCATGGCACCTATTCCGCTCACCATCATTGGTGTGATGCCCGGCCACGCCTTGCTGGGTGCACCCTACACCGCCACATCCATGATTGGCATGATCGCTTTGGCCGGCATCATCGTGCGCAACTCAATCTTGCTGGTGGACTTCATCCGCTTGCAAGTCTCGCAAGGTGTTGCACTCAAAGATGCCGTGGTGGCGTCAGCCATCACCCGTGCACAACCGATTGTGTTGACAGGCTTGGCCGCGATGATGGGGGCATTCTTTATCTTGGATGACCCGATCTTCAATGGCTTGGCCATCTCGCTCATCTTCGGCATTTTTGTCTCGACCGCACTCACCTTGTTGGTGATTCCGTTGCTCTATTTCATGGCTTTCAAGAACAAGCCAATCTCTGTCATTTCTGGAGAACACGCATGAAACGCTTACCCCTCATTGCCGCGCTTGCCTTGGCTGGCATCACCTCTGCTGCACACGCCGCCGACTTGATGGGTGCGTGGCAAGCAGCGCTTACCCGTGATCCAGAAATCGCTGCCGCACGTGCATTGCACGAGCAGGCCGCGTTCAGACAAGAACAAGCCAAAGCTTTGTGGGCGCCGATGGTGTCCGCCGGCGGTACAGTGGGCATGGGCGGCGCAGACAGCCGAATCAAAGGAGCAGAAGTTCCGGGAATGATGAGCGACATGACATTCAAAACGAATGTGAATGCAGGCGCTTTGACACGTGCCAGCATCGGCGCACAAAAAGCATGGATCAGCCCAGAGCGCGAAGCGCAAAGCAAGCAGCTCGAGCTGTCCGCACAAATCACACAAACCCAATGGCAGCAAGCCCAGCAAGCCCTCATCATGCGCACAGCGCAACGCTACTTTGATGTGGTGGGCGCTGAACAAACCCTCACCGTACTGCAACGCCAGCAAAAAGCCATGCAGCAAGCTGCCGCTGAAATCAGCAAGCGTCAATCCGTGGGCGATGCCAGCGTGATGGACGTGCAAGAGGCCAACGCCCGTGTGTCTGAAATTCGCGCCCATGTGCTCACACACGAAAACAACTTGGCCAACAAGAAGGTGGCCTACCGCCAATTGACAGGCCAAGAGCCCACGCAATTGCTGCCCAT
>CANGOY010000084.1 GCA_947455585.1 Comamonadaceae bacterium | reverse complement strand
GGGCGCGGTATTCGGGGCGGAAGTCGTGGCCCCATTGGCTCACGCAGTGCGCTTCGTCAATCGCAAACAGGCTGAGTTGGCCTTGTTCGTGCAGCATGTCCAACTGCGCCAAAAAGCGCGGTGTGGTGATGCGCTCGGGCGCGGCGTACAGCAGGGTGATGTCGCCACGGCGCAAGCGTTGCTCTACCGCGTTGGCTTCTTCGCCGCTGAGGCTGGAATTTAAAAACGCAGCTTCAACACCCGCCTCGTGCAGCGCACCCACTTGGTCGTGCATGAGCGCAATGAGCGGCGACACCACGATGGTGATGCCGTGGCCCGCCCGTTGGCGCGCAATGGCCGGAATTTGGTAACAGAGTGATTTGCCGCCGCCCGTGGGCATGAGCACTAGGGCATCGCCGCCGCCGCACCCGTGGTTGACGATGGCCATCTGCGGGCCGCGAAAGGCGTTGTAGCCAAAAACTTCGCGCAGGATGTCTTGCGGGTTCACAGGTGTTTGCACAGCAGCTTTCGGCGTGCGCAGACATGGCTGGCGTGTGGATAAAGGGGTGTGAACGAGTGCATGAACCAGCTATTGTCTCTGCTTCTTACAATGGCAGGATGACTCAAGCCTACACACGCGCAAAAGAATTACCCGCCATCTTGGCCAAACGCATCGCCATCCTCGACGGCGCGATGGGCACCATGATTCAGCGCTTCAAGCTCGATGAAGCGCAATACCGTGGCGAACGCTTCAAAGACTTCCACAAAGACGTGAAGGGCAACAACGAGTTGCTCAGCCTCACCCGCCCCGACGTGATTCGCGACATCCACGAGCGTTACTTGGCTGCTGGCGCTGACTTGATTGAAACCAACACCTTTGGCGCGACCACCATTGCCCAGGCCGACTACGACATGGCCGACTTGGCCTACGAGATGAACCTGGCTTCAGCCCGCATCGCCCGCGCAGCCTGCGACAAATACAGCACGCCTGACAAACCCCGCTTTGTGGCGGGCGCTGTGGGCCCCACACCCAAAACGGCCAGCATCAGCCCCGATGTGAACGACGCTGGCGCACGCAATGTGAATTTTGAAGAACTGCGCGCCGCCTATTACGACCAAGTCAAAGCGTTGGTCGAAGGCGGCTCGGATGTGTTGTTGGTCGAAACCATTTTTGACACGCTCAACGCCAAAGCCGCGTTGTTTGCGATTGAAGAATTTTTTGAAGCCTCGGGCGAGCGCCTGCCCCTCATCATCAGCGGCACGGTGACCGACGCTTCGGGCCGCATCTTAAGCGGCCAAACCGTGACCGCGTTTTGGCACAGCGTGCGCCACTCGCAGCCATTGGCCATTGGCCTGAACTGCGCCTTGGGCGCGACGCTGATGCGCCCTTACATCCAAGAGCTCAATAAGGTCGCGGGCGACACGTTTATCAGCTGTTACCCCAACGCGGGCTTGCCCAACCCCATGAGCGACACCGGCTTTGACGAAACGCCCGATGTCACCAGCCGCTTGCTGCATGAGTTTGCAGCCGAAGGTTTGGTCAACATCGTGGGCGGCTGCTGCGGCACCACGCCCGAGCACATCGCAGCTATTGGCAATGCTGTAACTGACCAAAAGGCACGCGCTTTGAGCGCAGGGCCTTTTTACCGCGAAGCGGCGTAAACGCACGTGACTGCGGTTGAACGCCAGCCGTCACAGAATGGGGTTTTGTTTGCGTTGAACCGGAGACTCACCCCATGTCAAAGCTTCCCTTGAGCGCCTGCGAGGCCGCCCATCAACTGGCCCAACGCACTTTGCGTGCCGAAGATTTGGTACGCGATTGCCTAGAACGCATCGATGCCCGTGAGCCGCAAGTGCAAGCGTGGACCCATGTGGCGCGTGAGGCTGCCCTAGCCAGGGCCAAAGCTTTGGACCAAGGCGCGCATCAAGGTTTGCTGCATGGCTTGCCCATCGCCGTGAAAGACCTCATCGCCACCGCCGATATGCCTACGGCGTATGGCTCGCCCATTTACGCTGGCCACCGGCCCGCGAATGACGCCACTTGCGTGGCCTTGGCGCGTGCGGCAGGCGCTGTGGTGTTGGGCAAAACGGTGACCACCGAATTCGCCACCTTTCAACCCAACCAAAGTCGCAACCCGCACAACTTGGCGCACACACCCGGCGGCTCGTCCTCAGGCTCGGCCGCTGCCGTAGCTGACGGCATGGTGCCGCTGGCGCTGGGCACGCAAACTGCAGGCTCGCTCATGCGTCCTGCGGCTTATTGCGGTGTAGTGGCGTTCAAACCCAGCTTTGGTGGCATCAACCGCGCGGGCGTCAAGCCTTTGTCTGACACTTTGGACACCGTGGGGACCATTGCCCGCAACGTGCCCGATGCGGCTTTGTTTGCGGCCGCATTAGGTGGTCGCACCTCATGGCTGGTGCGACCCTTGGCTGAGCATGTGTCGCGCCCTTTGCGTGTGGGCATCTGCCACACCTACGAGTGGGCGCAGGCATTGCCCGAAACGCAGGCTGCTATGCAAAACGTGGCTGATGCCATTCAAGCCAATGCAGGCATGGTGCTGCGTGATGTGCAGCTGCCCGTGGATTACCAACTGTTGGCGCAAGCGCAAACCTACATTCAATTGGCAGAGCAGGCGCAGTGTTTTGCGTATGAGCGTTTGAACCATTGGGCGCAACTCAGCCCCCGTTTGCAGGGCATTGTCCAGTCAGGTTTGGCCGTGACGCTAGAGCAATACGACCAAGCCCAAGCGCTGGTGGCACGTTGCCGTGCGCAATTGGCGCAAGTGTTTCAAGACGTCGATGTACTGCTTGCGCCCAGCGCGCCTGGTGCTGCGCCGTTAGGACTAGACAGCACGGGTGACCCTGTGTTTTGTCGCATTTGGACGGTGTTGCACACGCCCACCGTCAACATTCCTGCTGGCTTTGCATCGAACGGCATGCCTGTGGGTTTACAGGTGGTGGGGCCGGCGGGCGCGGATGCGTTCACCTTGTCGGCGGCGCATGCTTTGCACGCCTGCTTGGACACTTCGCAGAACTGAGGAGAGTTTGTTTTCTACTCACAAAAATTGTGAGCGAAAAGATGGGCGCATACGCCAGTTGGCGGATTTACAAGAGGGGCTCAAATTACCAAAATTGACGTAACTGAGAAATTTGTTACGTTATGCCCAATCAAGCTTTTATCGAAACTCCCGCTGGCCGTCACTTAAAGAGCCGTGTGGACACCGTCATGGCCATTTACAAAGAACACGGCCATGTGAACCGTTCTTTGATTTCCGAAAAACTGGCGTTGACCAAGCTGCAATCCAGCCAGCTGTTGCGCGAGTTTTTAAGTGCCCACGCACCTGTGCTGGAGTGGGACGATTTTAAAAACGGCTACAAAGCCCACAGCAAGTTCAAAGCTCACTGAGCAGCGTGTCGCGATACGACGCGCACCAGTTCATACCGCGTGTCGGATGAATCCATCGGTGGGTTTTCAATCGGTGTGGCGCGCACCAACAGCACGTACTCCACACCCCGCGTGAAAGTGAAGCCCTCAATGGGGCTGTAAAAGTTAAGCCACTTTTGCCCTTTTCCTTCTTTCACTTGCAAGCAGCGCATGGGGGCAGCAGCAACGCACGCCGCGTCGTGGCCCGCGACGGTGAGTGTGATGTTCTTGGCTTTTGCGTTGACGCGGCTTGAAGGGCATTCACCATCTGACAGCCAAGTAGCCCCTGCATCTTTCAGCATGCAGCGGTTTGAAAACGTTTGGGTGTGTTGTGGCAACTGGCCGCAAACCGGCGCGTATTCGCGGGTGCAGATGCCGGCTTGGGCATGGATAGAAATGAAAAGCAACGATGTCAGAAGTAGGCGGATGAACATAAATGGTGTTTTAAAGCGAAGCCAACATCAATAACGCAACGCTTGTTAGAAAGGTGGACAAAATGATTAAAAATAGCAGCATTGCCTATTCCCGCCTACAAGTCAGCGAGAACCCCTTTTGGATAAGAAACAACTCTCCCCATTGCCGTCGTTGAGTGAACAATCCCGCATCCTCACCCGTGTCAACTAACTCTGCAGCCTTTGCTCAGATTTGCGCCAACGCCTGTCTTTCGCACAAAAAGCCAATCGCAAATCGCCCAAGTATTGGAGCAGCAACAATCCACCGCCACTTTCTAAGTTACTTCCATGTCCACTTTCGACAGCACCAAACGTTCTCTCCCAGACATCCTTTCCGACATCGTCAAGGGCAAAATTCAGTTGCCAGACTTTCAGCGCGGCTGGGTTTGGGACGATGACCATATCCGTAGCCTACTGGTCAGCATTGCGCGCTCGTTCCCGGTGGGAGCTGTCATGCTGCTGGAGACTGGCGGAGAGGCGCGCTTTCAGCTCAGACCAGTAGAGGGCGTTGAGTTGCCACCGGGTTCCTCTCCGGAGCTTTTGATCCTTGACGGCCAACAGCGGCTGACAACCTTGACGCAAGTGCTGGCCCTGAAGACCGCCGTCAAAACGCGCACCGACAAAGGCAAGGCCATTCAACGCCATTACTACTGGCACATTCCCACAGCCTTGGAAGGCGGAGAGCGGCTGGAGGACGCCATCATTGCCGTGGAGGAGGACAAGGTGGAGCGCTCCAATTTTGGTAAAGACATCAAACTTGACCTCACTACTCCTGAGAGGGAGTGCGCCCAGCTTTACTTTCCTTGTGACCAGATACTGAACTCCGATGCATGGGAAGAAGCCTTGCAGGAGCATGCGCCGGATAACTTCCCTCAGTACATGAAATTCCGCAAAGAGGTGCTGAATGCCTTCCGTGGCTACCAAGTGCCAGTGATTCAGCTCCACAAGACCACGTCAAAAGAGGCTGTGTGCTTGGTATTTGAAAAGGTGAACACCGGCGGTGTGCCGCTTAACGTGTTTGAGTTAATGACAGCCACCTTTGCCGCTGATGGATATAACTTGCGTGACGACTGGTACGGCAGCAAAGAGCGCAAGGTGGTATCCCGCTTCGAGCGCATGTGCAAAGAACCTGTGCTGGAACAAGTGGAGACCACGGACTATTTACAGGCTATCACCATGCTGCACACGCTGGAGAAGCACAACGCCGATCTGGCAGTAGGCAAGCGAGATAAGCAGGTTACTCCAGTCAGCGCTAAGCGAGTCTCCATTCTTGGGCTTGAGCTGGTCGATTACCAAAAGTGGGCCGACCCGGTGGAGCAGGGCTTCATGCTGGTTGCAAAATTTCTTCGCAGGGAGCATGTCCGCGATCCACGCGAACTGCCTTACCGTACCCAGCTTCCTCCGCTAGCTGCTGTTTTAGCTCTGATCAAGGAGAAGTGGCTGGAGCCGAAGATCAATGACAAGCTCTCACGTTGGTACTGGTGCGGCGTATTGGGCGAACTGTATGGAGGTGCTGTTGAGTCCCGCATGGCAAATGACGTTGCTGAACTTCTGGAGTGGTTTGATGACGACAGCAAACTGCCACGCACCGTTTCGGATGCCAACTTCAGTCCAGACCGCTTGGATAAGCTGCAATCTCGCTTGAGCGCCGCCTACAAGGGCATCAACATGTTGGTGCTGCGAGAGGGTGCAAAAGACTTCTTCTGGAAAGCGGAGATCAAAGAGTTAGATCAGGAGGACATTGCGCTCGACATTCATCACATCTTCCCGCAAGCCTGGTGCGAAAAGCAGGGTATCAAACGCGACACCTATAACTCCATCATCAACAAGACACCAATTTCCTACAAGGCCAACCGCAAGATCGGTGGGCACGCTCCATCGGTGTACCTTCGCAAACTACAGGAGGAAAAGACGGTTCAACTCAGCGACGAAGACATGGATGCTCTCGTTGTCAGTCATGGTATTTCCGCTACGACTTTACGCAATGATGACTTTGAAGCCCATTACCAATACCGAAAGTTGGCATTGTTTGGATTGATTGGTAAGGCCATGGGTAGTAGCTAGTGAAGAGTTACACCATGCATGTTTTCAAAAACTGAATTCGTGCCATCTAAATCTTTCAGATAGCGGCATACGGTGGAGAGGCTGAAGACGGTGTTTAAGGTCTGAGACGCTTGACGCTCATGCCGCCCAGTTAGCGAGGCGCTTCTGGCACTCTGCGTCAGGTAGACGAGAACCGGCATCCATCATGCTTTGCAAGCCTTTGGCGGCTTCTTTAGTTTTGATGGTTTGGTGAGTAACCAATTGATCCAAAAGCCAAAGCGCACCGTGCACTTGCAGGCCATCTGATTTTGCTTGTTTGCGCAAGCGTCCATCACCTGTGAGCAAAGGGTGCTTGGTTTGGTGGGCCAGTTGGTAGCAAGACACATCAGCCAATGAGCTGTTGTTATGGGCTTGCATGAGGTTAAACAATGCAGCGGTGGCTGCCGCATCTAAGGTTTCAACGACCAAGCCCCGTGCAAGCAGGTGCTTGGTGTCAAAGTCTTTCAGCTCATCCAATACAAAGTCGGTGCAGCACAGTTGGAAGGGCAGGCTAAACAGCGCATCCAGTAACCCCGCATTGCGGAAGTCAATCCAGATGTTGGTGTCGCTGATGTAGACCTGCTGTGTCATGCGAGTGCGGGCAACCTATCAAGTTTGGGGTCTAGCTCGTCAAGGCTGCACTGCAAAAACTCAGCAGCGCGAGAGGGAGTAAAGAGGTCTTCAGCCAAACCGCGATAGACCAAAGATTCAAACCGACGTGGGTGTTCGCAGGCCAACATTTCGGGCTCATCTTTGCGCCAACCCTTGCGGCTGAACTCAATCATGGCGCTCATGTAGCCCGCATCAGTTAAAAGCTTGAGGTCTTTGAGGCGGCGCAGCGCTACCTGCATAGACACACCGTAACGGCGTTTGGCGTTGAGCAATTCGGCCATGAAAACGCGTGAGCGTTGGTGGTTGCCAAAGTCTTGCAGCACACGGTCTTTGGGGTACAAAAATGCGCCTGCAAATCGGTGGCAGCAGTTTTCTTTGTCTTTTTCGGGCATGTGGTCGGGCAGCTGCATCACCCAATGGCCCAGCTCGTGGGCGGCAGTAAAGCGCATGCGCTCGCCGGGGCGCTCGCAATTAAGCGCAATCAGCACATGCTGGTTGTCATGGGTGGCAGCGCATGCGCCGTCAAAGTCAGCGGGGCCATTGAGCAGGGCCACTTTGATGCCGTGCTCTTCTAGCAGCTCAGTCAAGTGTGCAATAGCGTCACCACCAATTTGCAATTGCTCACGCAGTTGCTGTGCAGCAGCCTCGGCTTGCGCAAAGTCGTTCACCTCTAATGATTTAGGCGGCAACACCTGAATAGCTGCATCAGTTGCATCAAAGCACCGCTCTAGGGTTTCGTACCGTTCAAGATGGTCGCGCATTTGTTCAGTTACTTGGCTATGGCGCGATTGAGGCATTTTGGCGAGCTTGCGAAACTCTAAAGGGGCAAGCTCAATGGCATCAGAACGGAAGAAATACTCGGGCTTAACTT
>CANGOY010000083.1 GCA_947455585.1 Comamonadaceae bacterium | reverse complement strand
GCTTGCGCTCGGCGTGGCCGCGCGTGGACAAATACAGCATCAGTTCAACTCTTCTTTGCGGATGCGGGTGATGGGGGCCAACACAGTGCTGAGTTGTTGCATCTCAGCGATGGCTTGGTTCATCTTGGCTTCCACGCAATCGTGAGTCAAGATGATGAGGTCGGTGTGGCTCTCGCCCTCACCGGCTTCGCGCTGCAACACCGCATCAATGCTGATGTCGGCGTTGGCCAAAATGCCGGTAACCTTGGCGAGCACGCCCGCTTGGTCGGCCACGCGCAAACGCAGGTAGTAGCTGGTGACCACTTGGGCTATGGGCAGAATCGGCAAGCTGCTCATCGCGTCTGGCTGGAACGCCAAATGCGGCACGCGATTGAGTGGGTCTGCGGTGTGCAAACGTGTGATGTCCACCAAGTCGGCAATCACAGCGCTGGCAGTGGGCTCGCTGCCCGCACCTTTGCCGTAATACAGCGTAGTACCCACAGCATCTGCATGCACCATGACGGCATTCATCGCGCCTTCAACATTGGCAATCAAACGCTTGGCTGGCACTAAGCAGGGGTGCACGCGCAGTTCAATGCCCGCTGGCGTGCGCTTGGAGATACCCAAGAGCTTGATGCGGTAGCCGAGTTGTTCGGCGTACTTGATGTCTTGCGCTTCGAGCTTGGTGATGCCTTCCACATAGGCCTTGTCAAACTGCACGGGCACGCCAAACGCGATGGCCGACATGAGTGTGACTTTGTGGGCTGCGTCCACACCTTCGATGTCAAAAGTGGGGTCGGCTTCGGCATAGCCCAAAGCCTGCGCCTGCTTGAGCACGTCGTCAAAGGTCAAGCCCTTGTCGCGCATCTCAGACAAGATGAAATTGGTCGTGCCGTTGATGATGCCAGCCAGCCACTGAATGCGGTTGGCAGTCAGGCCTTCGCGCAACGCTTTGATGATGGGAATACCACCGGCCACTGCGGCTTCAAACGCCACCATCACGCCCTTTTTGTGGGCGGCTGCAAAAATTTCTGTGCCGTGCACGGCCAGCAATGCTTTGTTGGCCGTGACCACATGCTTGCCTGCCTCAATGGCTTCGAGCACGAGTTGCTTGGCAATGCCGTAGCCGCCAATTAACTCAACCACGATGTCGATGTCTGGATTGGCGATGACTTTGCGTGCGTCGTCCACCACTTGCACATTCGCCCCCACGATGCTTTTGGCACGGGCCACATCGAGGTCGGCCACCATGGTGACTTCAATGCCGCGACCGGCGCGACGTTGGATTTCTTCTTGGTTGCGTTTGAGCACTTCAAATGTGCCGCCGCCTACAGTGCCAATGCCTAAAAGGCCTACTTGAATCGGTTTCATGCTTTTCTGCTTCGGTAGTTTTCTAAGAATTTTGCGATGCGCGAGATGGCCTCACGCAAGTCGTCTTCGTGGGGCAAGAACACGATACGGAAGTGGTCCGTGGTCTTCCAGTTAAAGCCGGTGCCCTGCACGAGCATGACCTTGGTTTCTTGGAGCAACTCCAAGAAAAACTGTTGGTCGTCTTTGATGGGGTACACCTTGGGGTCCAAGCGCGGGAACATGTACAGCGCGGCTTGCGGCTTCACACAGGTCACGCCAGGAATAGCGGTGATGAGCCCATAAGCCAAATCGCGTTGCTTGCGCAAACGCCCCCCCTCGCCCACCAAATCGTTGATGCTTTGGTAGCCGCCCAAAGCGGTTTGAATCGCCCACTGGCCTGGCACGTTGGCACACAAGCGCATGTTCGAGAGCATGTTGAGGCCCTCGATGTAATCGGCCGCAGGCTTTTTGTCGCCCGACACCACCAACCATCCCGCACGGTAACCACATGAGCGGTAGCTCTTGGACAACGAATTGAACGTGAGCGTCAACACGTCTTCGCTCAAGCTGCCAAGCGGCGTGTGTTTGACGCCGTCGTACAAAACCTTGTCATACACCTCGTCGGCAAAAATGATCAAGCCATGCTTGCGTGCGAGCTCAACGATTTGCAGCAGCAACTCGTCAGAATACAAAGCACCCGTTGGGTTATTGGGGTTGATAACCACAATGCCCTTGGTGTTCTTGGTAATTTTTGAGCGAATGTCTTCGATGTCTGGCATCCAACCATTCGCTTCGTCACACACATAGTGCACAGGTGTGCCGCCAGACAAGCTGACCGCCGCGGTCCACAGCGGGTAGTCGGGCGCAGGCAACAACAACTCGTCGCCGTTGTTGAGCAAGCCGTTGGTGGCCATCACAATAAGTTCACTCGCGCCATTGCCCAAGTAAATGTCATCCAGCGTGACGCCTTTGATGCCTTGCTTTTGCGTCTCGTGCATCACCGCTTTTCGGGCGCCAAAAATGCCTTTGCTGTCGGAGTAGCCAGCCGAGGTGGGCAGATTGCGAATCATGTCTTGCTGAATTTCTTCAGGCGCGTCGAACCCAAACACGGCCAAGTTGCCAATGTTGAGTTTGATGATCTTGTGGCCTTCCTCCTCCATTTGACGCGCTCGGTCCATGATGGGACCGCGAATGTCATAACAGACGTTGGACAGCTTGTTGGATTTTTGGATCTTCTTCAAAGTCCCTCCGAGGGCTCTTTTACGGGGTGAAACCTATAATTTGACCACAGTTCTCAAGGCATTTATGAAATTACAACCCGATCGCATCGAGACCCAGTCCGTCACCGCTTACGGCCCTGGATGGGTCGCCATCCAAGGCGAGAAAATATCGCACAGCGTGCTGATCACCTCCGAAGGTGTGCGTCTCGATTGGCATTGCCAAAGTTTTGATGATTTAGGCCCACAACACTTTGCCCAGCTTGCTGAACTGGACGTTGAATTGATCATCTTCGGAAGCGGTGAGCGTTTGCGTTTCCCCAAGCCCGAATGGCAAGTCGGGCTGATGCAACGCCATGTCGGGCTTGAGACCATGGACACCCAAGCTGCCTGCCGCACCTACAACATCTTGGCGGGTGAAGGCCGCAAAGTGGCGGCTGCTCTCCTCATCGAACCATCCGTAAGTAAGAATTAAGAACACGCTTCGCTGCGCACAGCCTTGCTGCGCATGGGCATCCCGAAGCCTGGGTTTCTAAGTTAAAATAGTGGGTTGCCGGAAGGGGGCTGTCTCGACAGTCGCCTCCTTCATCCGGCCGTTTGAACTGTCACACCTGATTGAGCGCTATGGCAATTGTTGTCAACAAACCCCTCCCCGAATTTGAAGCCAATGCAACAGGCGGCATTAAGGTTAGCAATACCTCACACAACGGCCAAGTCATGGTCTTGTACTTTTACCCAAAGGACAACACGCCTGGTTGCACCACAGAGGCCATGCAGTTCCGCGACAAGTACAAAGACTTCGTCAAAGCCGGCGCCATGGTGTTTGGCGTGTCACGCGACAACATGAAGTCGCATGATGAATTCAAAACCAAACTCGAACTACCCTTTGAGCTGATTGCCGACACAGAAGAAAAAATGTGTCACATGTTTGGCGTCGTGAAAAACAAAATCATGTACGGCAAAAAAGTCAAAGGCATCGAACGCAGCACCTTCTTGGTGGGCGCCGATGGCTTGCTAAAAGAAGAGTGGCGCGGCCTCAAAGTGCCAGGCCACGTGGACGAAGTCCTCAAAGCAGTGAAAGCATTGAAGAAAGCCGCTGCCGCTGCGACGGCTTAATGCCAAGCTAAAAGTGTCACAGAGCTCGGTTATAGTGGCTCTATGACATTGACAGAAGCGAACACGTTTCCAACGAAAAGCCGCCTTGGCCTCCAGGCGGCTTTTTCGCTTTTTGAGCCTGAATTTCAGTTTTTTCTTTGCGTTTCCACTCTTTAAGTTTCATCTATGCCACTGCCACCTGCCCCCGCCAAACGTGCCGCTTTTTTGAACACCGAAGGCTTAGATACCGCGCCTGCCAAATCGCGCAGCGCACGTAAACCAACGCCACGCCAAGAGCCACGCGACATCGAAGAACCCGTGACATCCAAGGCGCCAATAACGGCCGTACCTGCCCCGCGCAAGTCTGAGCCCTTGCCCGCCTACAAAGGGGGACGCAAAGCTGCCCCGGCTCGCGCTGCCACACCGAAGAAAAAACACACAGGTCCGACCAAGCTCTTTGTGCTCGACACCAATGTGTTGATGCACGACCCCATGTGCTTGTTCCGATTTGAAGAACACGATGTGTTCTTGCCCATGATCGTGCTCGAAGAGTTGGACGGCAACAAAAAAGGCATGACCGAAGTGGCGCGCAACGCTCGCCAAACCAGCCGTTCGCTCGACGCCTTGGTGGCATCGCACAAAGCAGACATCACCACGGGCATCAAGCTGGATGGCACAGGCCACATTGAGGTAGGCGGCCGCTTGTTCTTTCAAACCGAAGCGTTGGCCTTTACCCTGCCCTCTAGCCTGCCACAAGGCAAAGCCGACAACCAAATTTTGGGCGTGGTCGAAGCCCTGCGCGTCAGATACGCGCCGCGCGAGGTGGTGCTGGTGTCCAAAGACATCAACATGCGCGTCAAAGCTCGTGCCTTGGGACTAGCGGCTGAGGACTACCAAAACGACAAAACACTGGAAGACGGCGACCTGCTGTATTCAGGCGCACTGGCTCTGCCTGAAGACTTCTGGCTCAAGCACGCCAAAGAGGTGGAAAGCTGGCAAAGCGGCAGCCACACCTTTTACCGACTGAGCGGCCCATTGGTGCCCGATCTACACATCAACCAGTTTGTGTATTACGAGTCAGCCGGAGAGCCTAGCCTGTACGCCCGCGTGACCGAGATTCGCGGCAATACCGTGGTGTTAAAGACACTCAAAGACTTCACGCACCTCAAAAATGCAGTGTGGGGCGTGACCACGCGCAACCGCGAGCAAAACTTTGCGATGAACTTGCTGACCGACCCTGAGATTGACTTCGTCACCCTCACTGGCACAGCGGGCACGGGCAAGACACTCATGGCTTTGGCCGCAGGTCTCACACAGGTACTGGATGACCGCCGCTACACCGAAATAATCATGACGCGAGCAACGGTGAGCGTGGGCGAAGACATTGGCTTTTTGCCCGGAACCGAAGAAGAGAAAATGGGCCCATGGATGGGGGCTTTGGACGACAACTTGGAAGTACTGGCGAAAACCGAAACCAGCGCCGGCGACTGGGGCCGTGCTGCCACCAATGATTTGATTCGCAGCCGCATCAAAATCAAGAGCCTGAACTTCATGCGCGGACGCACGTTCCTGAACAAGTACCTCATCATCGATGAAGCGCAGAACTTGACGCCTAAGCAAATGAAAACGCTTATCACGCGCGCGGGCCCCGGCACCAAGATTGTGTGCATGGGCAACTTGGCTCAGATTGATACGCCATACCTCACCGAAGGTTCATCGGGCCTGACGTATGCGGTGGACCGTTTCAAAGGTTGGCCACATGGCGGCCACATTACCTTGGCGCGTGGTGAGCGCTCGCGTCTGGCTGACTTTGCCAGCGAGGTGCTTTAACGCCTAAGCAGCGTTAATAATCGCCACCACTGCTGTAGCCGCTGGCCAAGCTTTCGAACTTGGTGAGTGGCTTCAAGAAGGCAAGCTTGACGGTGCCTGTGGGGCCGTTACGCTGTTTGCCAATGATGACTTCGGCCACCCCCGGCTCTTTGGACTCTTTGTTGTAATAGTCGTCGCGGTAGATGAACATGATGACGTCAGCATCTTGCTCAATGGCACCAGACTCACGTAAGTCACTCATCATGGGGCGCTTGTCGGTGCGTTGTTCTACGCTTCGGTTGAGCTGAGACAAAGCAATCACAGGGCATTGCAGCTCTTTGGCCAGCATCTTCAAGCCTCGCGAAATTTCACCAATCTCCGTCGCACGGTTGTCGCCACCGCTGCTGCTTGAGCCACTCATGAGCTGCAAATAGTCGACCACGATGAGGCCGAGCTTGCCGCATTGACGCGACAAACGACGGGCGTTGGCACGCAGCTCACTAGGCGTGAGGCCCGGTGTTTCGTCGATGTGTAATGACACATTGCGCAGCTTCTCAATGGCTTCGGTCAAACGTGGCCATTCGTCATCGCTCAACTTACCCGTGCGCAAATGGCCTTGGTCCACGCGACCAATCGAACCCACGATACGAACTGCCAACTGAGACGCGCCCATTTCCATTGAGAAAACGGCAACTGGCAAGCCTTCGTTCAACGCAACATGCTCGGCAATGTTGATAGCCAACGCTGTTTTACCCATAGACGGACGCGCGGCCAAGACGATCAAATCGCCAGGCTGCAAGCCCGAAGTCATGCGGTCAAAGTCAATGAAGCCTGTGGGCACGCCTGTGATGTCGTTTTGGTTGTCCGCCATCTCTTGCACGCGGTCCAGCAAGTCGACCACCAACTGCGGCATGGCTTGAAAGCCCTGCTTCATGCGCGAGCCTTCTTCACCGATATTGAAGATTTTTTGCTCAGCTTCGTCCAAGATTTGAGCCACCGCCCTGCCCTGCGTGTTGAAGGCGTTGGTGGCAATTTCGTCGCTGGCGGTCACCAGCTTGCGCAAGATGGATCGCTCGCGAACGATTTCGGCGTAGCGGCGAATGTTGCTGGCACTCGGCACATACTGTGCCAAAGCATTGAGGTAGCCCAAGCCACCAATTTCTTCGGCCTTGCCCAAGGCTTGCAAGTGTTCATACACCGTGATCACGTCAGCCGGACGGCTGGTGTTCACCAAGGCGCCAATGGCGGCATACACCTGCTTGTGCTCGTAGCGATAGAAGTCACCATCTACCAACAAGTCGCCAACCCGGTCCCAAGCGCCGTTGTCCAGCAACAAGCCGCCCAAAACGCTGGACTCGGCCTCGATAGAGTGCGGCGGAATGCGCAGTTGTGCAATTTGCTGGTCGTGAGAGAAGCTCTCATCAAAGCTGTTAGAGGCGGCTGACATGGTGATCCTGTAAAACACACATCCTAAGCCCAGAGGCGTTCAAAGCTTGGGATAACTCTGTGGATAAGAGGTGGGTTAGCTGGGGAAATGCAAAGAACAAATAAAAAAGCCGCTCCGAAGAGCGGCTTCATGTGATGCAGAAAAGCTTAAGCAGCTTCGCCGTACACAGAGACAGTGATCTCAACGATCACGTCGGTGTGCAACGCCACACCCACGGTGCTGTCGCTCACAACCTTGATAGGGCCGTGAGGCATGCGGATTTGGGCTTTAGCCACTGCGAAACCTTCTTTTGTCAACGCTTCAGCGATGTCATGGTTGGTCACAGAGCCAAACAAGCGGCCATCCACACCAGCCTTTTGGCCGATCTTGACGGCTTTGCCAGCCAATTTCTCGCCTTGAGCTTGTGCAGCAGCCAATTTCTCAGCAGCAGCTTTTTCGAGTTCAGCGCGGCGCACTTCGAATTCTTTGATCGCTGTCTCAGTGGCGCGACGTGCGCGGCCTGATGGGATCAAAAAGTTACGGGCGTAACCATCTTTCACACGGACGATTTCGCCGAGGTTGCCGAGGTTCACGACCTTGTCGAGCAGAATAATTTGCATGGTCGGTCTCCTTAGATCTTGTGCTGGTCGCTGTATGGCACCAAGGCCAAGAAGCGTGCGCGCTTGATG
>CANGOY010000082.1 GCA_947455585.1 Comamonadaceae bacterium | reverse complement strand
GCGCGTGAGCATGTCGTTGATGGTGTAGTTGCGCACATGGCCCATGTGCAGCTTGCCGCTGGGGTAAGGCAGCATGGAGCAGGCATAAAACTTTTTCTTGGACGCGTCTTCGGTCACGCGGTAAGCGTCGGCTTGGGTCCAAGCGGCCTGAACGGCGCGCTCGACCTCGGTGTGGTTGTATTTGTCTTGCATGGAATCAGTCAGAGAACCCCCGCAGGGGTCGCGAGGCAGCGCCTTCAAACAAAGGCAAAGAATGTGCTGATTTTAGGCCTTGGTTTGAAGGCAATCAGGATGCCGATGAGGGCAACACTCAGCGAGTGATGACAGGGCCAATTAAGGAGCGGAAACGGGCTGCTTGCGCTCGGTCACAAAGCCAATGCGGTTCATGCCCGCTTGCTGGGCGAGGCCCATGACTTCGACCACTTTGCCGTAAGGCACGCGCTCGTCGGCGCGCAGCTGCACTTCAGGCAATTCGCCGTGGTCCATGGCCAAAGCCTTGGAGGCTTGGGCATTCAGGCTGCGCTTGAGGTCGTCTAGAGACGTGGCTTTGTCGTCCAAATACACCACGCCTTTGGCGTCGATGCTGAGTTTGATAAAGCGCGGCGGCGCGCTGCTGGCCTGCGCGCCCTCGGTTTTGGGCAAATCGAGCTTCAAGGCGCTGACCATCAAGGGTGCGGTGATGATGAAGATGACCAACAACACCATCATCACGTCGACCAAGGGGGTGACGTTGATGTCGCTCATTGGCGTTTGGCCCGGCGTGCGCTCAAAACGTCCAAAGGCCATCAGAGCTCTCGCAGGTCATGGGCAAAGCCTTCTAGCTCTTGCTCCAAACGGTTGATGACGCGACCCATCACGTTGAAGGCCAGCACCGCTGGCAAGGCCACAGCCAAGCCCGCAGCCGTCATAACTAGCGCCTCACCCACTGGCCCGGCCACACGCTCAATCGTCAACTGGCCTGCGGTGGCGATGCCAGTGAGTGCGTGATAAATGCCCCACACAGTGCCAAGCAAACCCACAAATGGTGCGGTGGAACCAACCGTGGCCAACAACACTTGGCCAGATTGCAAACGGTGCAACACGCCGTGCAAAGCATCGCGCAACACGCGGGTGCGTTGGGCCGACACATCGCCTTGCGCGCCTAAGGTGCCAGGCATCAGTTGCTGGTTGGCTTGCGCCAGCGGCAGTAACACCGCCGTGCGTTCGACAGCCGCTAAAGCTTGAATGCCCTGCTGCACATCACGCGCTTGCCAAAAGGCAGCCTTGCCGTGAGCCACATCCGCACTCACGCGGTGCAACAACCAAGCTTTGTAAAAAATCACTGTCCAGCTGGCCACCGACATGGCCAGTAGACCTAAGGCCAAGGCAGCGCTGAGCGCGTCACCTTGCAAAGCAGCAGCAAAGAAGTCCATAAAAATTAGCGCAGGTTCAACACGTCAAACATGTCGAACAAGCCCTTGCTCTTGCCTGCCAAGAAGCTGGCTGCGCGCAAGCTGCCTTGCGCATAAGTAGCGCGACTGGAGGACTTGTGCGTGATTTCGATGCGCTCGCCAATACCTGCGAACAACACGGTATGGTCACCCACGATGTCGCCGCCGCGGATGGTGGAGAAACCGATGGTCGATGGGTCACGCTCGCCGGTGTGGCCGTAGCGCTCGTACACGGCGCAGTCTTTGAGGTCGCGGCCAATGGCATCGGCAATCACTTCGCCCATTTTCAAAGCGGTGCCCGAAGGCGCATCCACTTTGTGGCGGTGGTGGGCTTCGATGATTTCAATGTCGTAGCCCGTGGGCATGGCTTGTGCGGCCATTTGCAAGAGCTTCAAAGTCACGTTCACGCCCACGCTCATATTGGGGGCCATGACGATGGCGATGTCTTTGGCGGCTTCGGCAATTTCTGCTTTTTGCTCGTCGGTAAAGCCCGTGGTGCCAATGACCAGCTTCACGCCCAACTCGCGGCAAATTTTCAAATGCGCCAAGGTGCCTTCAGGACGCGTGAAATCAATCAACACATGGCTGTTTTGCAGACCTTTGCGCACATCGGCTTCAATGTTCACGCCGCTGGCTTGACCCAGGAATCCAGTCGCATCGTTCCCAATGCCGGGGCTTGCAGGCACATCCAACGCGCCAGCCAGTTGGCAAGCGGGGTCGTTGCGCACAGCCTCAATCAGCATGTGGCCCATACGGCCGCTGGCGCCAGCGATGGCAACTTTCAAAATATCAGGAGATTGAGCCATGGTGTGTCGGCGCTTTCAATAATCAACGACCCGCTTCGAGCGGTGGGTAAGAAACAGGACCAGCAGGTGCTGCGGGCTGGGCTGTGCCTGCTGCGGGCACAGGCTTGGCTGGGAACTTGGCCAACTCAGCCTCGGTAGCTTTGAGCTCTGGCAGCTTAGTGGGTGGTCGACGGTTGTCGAGTTTGGCTGCAAACTCTGCCTCGGTGGGCAGTGGGTCGCCTTCAATACGGTCCAGCACATCGCCTTTGAAAAACACGCTGAAGCGACGCTGCTGGGGCTCTGCACCTTGGCGGCGGATGGTGAAGGCGTAGTCCCAACGGTCCGCATGGAACAAGCTGGTGACCAAGGGGGTGCCAAGCACATCGCGCACCGCTTGACGGGGCATGCCAGCGCGCAAAGCTTGCACTTGCTCGCGCGAGACAAAGTTACCTTGCACAACCTCGGGTTTGTAAATCAGATTACTCGAACACGCTGTGAGCCCTAGGCCCGCGATGACACAAGCAAGGGCTAAAAAGCGTCGTTGCTGACGCAAAAATTCTGGGGCATTTCGACAGGATTCAAACATGGTGTGAAAGGCCGAATGAGGCGCTATGGCTAGGATGCGTTCATTGTAGCGGCGGGCCTGTTTGCACGCCCACCCAAGCGCTTAGCCCTGCGACATGGCGCGCTGGTGACGTGCAATAAATTCTTGGTAAGTGTCCACACCGCGCAACTGCAAAATCGAATTGCGCACCGCGGCCTCCACCAACACCGCAATGTTGCGACCGGCCACCACTTGAATCACCACTTTGCGCACGGGCACGCCCAACACGTCTTGAGTCAAGGGCTCGTGGGGCAAGCGCTCATAGTCGCGCTCTAGGGTTTCTTTGCGCACCAAATGCACGATGAGCTTCAAGCGCATCTTGCGGCGCACCGCTGTTTCGCCAAAGATGGCGCGAATGTCGAGCAAACCAATGCCGCGCACTTCCAGCAAGTTTTGCAACAGTTCGGGGCAGCGGCCTTCGATGGTGGTTTGGTTGATGCGGTACAAATCCACCGCATCGTCTGCCACCAAGCCATTGCCACGCGAAATCAGCTCCAAGCCCAGCTCGCTTTTGCCCAAGCCAGACTCGCCGGTAATCATCACGCCCAGACCCAAAATGTCCATGAACACACCGTGCATGGTGGTGCGGTCAGCAAAGTGCTTTGACAAATAAGCGCGCAGTAAATCAATGACAAACGCGGCCGATTCATGCGTGGCAAACAGGGGAATTTGTGCGCGCTCGCACATGGCCACCAAGGCTTCAGAGGGCTGCTGGCCATCAGCCAACACCAACATGGGTGGCTCTAAGGTGACGATGCGGGCAATGCGGCGAGCATTGTCTTCAGGTGTTGCTTTGTTGACGTAATTGGCTTCACGCTCACCCAGCACTTGCACACGGTACGGGTGGATGTAGTTGAGGTAGCCCACCAAGTCAGCGCCAGAGCGGGCGCTGCGCACGGCCACTTCGTCAAAGTGGCGCTCGGAAGCGCCTAGGCCGGCAATCCACTCCCAACGCAGTCGGGCACGAAAGGCTTCAAACAGCACATCCGCGCTGATGACGGAAGGCCTCACAGCGGCACCGCGTTCCAAGTAGAGATGATGCGGTGGAGCTCCGCCGCGTCATCACAGGTTTTGATTTTTTCGCGCAAGCCTGTGTCGCTGAGCAGCTCAGCGATTTCAGACAAGATTTCGAGGTGCTTTTGCGTGGAGGCTTCTGGGACCAGCAAAAAGATAAGCAAACTCACAGGCTGCTCGTCTGGGGCGTCAAAGCCAATGGCTTTGTCCAGCTGGAACACGGCAGCCATAGGCGACTTCAAGCCTTTGATTCGGCCATGTGGAATTGCGACGCCATGACCCAAACCCGTCGAGCCCAAGCGCTCGCGCGCAAACAAGCTTTCAGCCACCAAGGCACGACTCAAACCGTGCAGGCCCTCAAACAACAAGCCCGCCTCTTCAAAGGCGCGCTTTTTACTGGTGACCTCGACGCGCACAAGAATTTGTGCCGGAGGAAGAATGGAGGCTAGGCGGTTCATGGTTGAGCGCAGATTATGCACCTCCAAAATAACAAGCCCCGAAAAGACAAAACCGCCGTTATATGGCGGTTTTGAGAAACTTTCGGAGCGTTACATCAATCGCTTGGGGCTATCATGGTGATGGTTTTGCAATCGGTCTTTGTGCTTGACCACTTGGCGGTCCAGTTTATCGACCAATTCATCTACCGCAGCGTACATGTCTTCGTGCGCACTCTCGGCAAACATGTCGTTGCCTTTGACGTGAATATTGCATTCCGCCTTTTGACGACGTTCTTTCTCGGTTTGGTTCTCAATGCTAAGCAGCACTTTCACATCCACCACTTGATCGAAATGTCGGGTGATTCGGTCTAGCTTGCCGGTCACGTAGGTGCGCAAGGCTGGGGTTACTTCAAGATGGTGTCCACTGATAGTCAAGTTCATAAAAAACCTCCATTGAGTTAGCGCTTTCACTATGCGCCTGTCTTTTTGAAAAGGCAATGGGTTGAACTCAAAAACCGCACAAAAACACCCTACGGAAAACCCCTAGACCAGACCGTGGCAATGCCATAATCTGCCCACCTCAACAGCGGAGCTATCTCCTTGGAAACCTACCCTAGTCGGTAGCTTTCGAATCGCATCAGGCACCCTCAAGCGCCACGCGAATTCGAAAGCTGTATTTTCGCCCTTCGAATTTCTGTGTCCCACGCGCAAGGACTGCCATGCTCAATATCTTCACGCTGGCCAACGGTCGACTCTTTCAAGAAGAGATCGAATCGCTGGAAGAACTCTCCAAATTCCAACCCATCTGGGTTGACCTCGAAGCACCTACGCTTGAGGAAAAACGCTGGATCAAGCAGTACTACGGTCTCTCCATCCCTGAAGATGCGATGGATGAAGACATTGAAGAATCCGCCCGCTTCTACGAAGAAGACAACGGCGAGCTCCACATCCGTAGCGACTTTTTGATTGCCGACGAAGATGAGCCGCGCACCGTCCGTGTGGCATTTATCTTGAACCAAAACAACGCCTCACTGCGTAGCCGAGGCGTGTTGTTCTCCATCCACGACGAAGACGTGCCCGTGTTCCGCTTATTGCGCATGCGCGCCCGCCGCGCACCTGGCTTGATTGAAGACGACAAAGACGTGTTACTCAAGCTGTTTGATGCCGATGCTGAATATTCAGCCGACACGCTCGAAGGTATTTACGACCAACTGGAAAAAGCTGGCAAGTTGGTGTTGTCTGAAGACGTGACCGACGTTTTGGCCGGTGAAGTGCTGGGCGCGATTGCCCGCCAGGAAGACTTGAACGGGCGCATCCGCCGCAACGTGATGGACACCCGCCGCGCGGTGAGCTTCATGATGCGCTCGCGCATGCTCAACGCCGACCAATTTGAAGAAGCCCGGCAAATCTTGCGCGACATCGAGTCGCTGGACAACCACACAGCCTTCTTGTTCGACAAAATCAACTACTTAATGGACGCCACCGTGGGTTTCATCAACATCAACCAGAACAAGATCATCAAAATCTTCTCTGTGGCCAGCGTGGCTTTACTGCCACCTACGTTGATTGCCAGCATTTACGGCATGAACTTTCAATTCATGCCCGAGCTAGACAAAGCTTGGGGCTACCCCTACGCCTTGGCCTTGATGATTGCCAGCGCCTTGGTGCCCATGTGGTATTTCCGCAAACGCGGCTGGCTCAAGTAATCAAGCTGGCAACGCTGACAGCAAACGGTCTAGCACCGCCACGCTGTAACGACTGGCAATGCTTTGAATGAAGCGGGGAAAGTCGACATGCGCCGCATCGTCGGCGCGGTCTGAAATGGTGCGCACCGCCGCCAAAGGCACGCCATAGTCGTGGCACACCTGCGCCATGGCAGCGCACTCCATCTCCACCGCCAAGGCATCGGGCAGGTCGCGCTGCAAAGCTTGGCTCTCGGTGTTTTGCGACACAAAGCGATCGCCACTGGCGATCAAGCCCTGATGCACTTGGGCCTTGGATAAATCTAAATTGAGCCACTCACTTTGAGGCAACGTGGCCAGCATGTCTTGCATGGCCAGTGGCGCAGCGGCAGCCAAGGCATTGCTCAACGCGGTGTCTGCTGAAAAGCGAGTCATGCCCGTCAAGGGCACCTCGTGGCGCGGGAACAATGGGGAGGCGTCCATGTCATGCTGAATGAACTCTCGGGCTACCACCACATCGCCCACATTTACATGATGCGCTAAGCCGCCCGCAACACCTGTAAAGACGATGCGGCTCACACCAAAACGTTCAATCAAGGCAGTGGCCGTGGTGGCTGCGGCCACCTTGCCGATGCGCGACAGCACGGCCACCACCTCGTGGCCATGCCAATGCCCAATCCAAAATTCGCGGCCGGCCACCACAGTTTTTTGCTCGTCGGGCATGCGCGCTAGCACTGCGGCCAGCTCTTCGTGCATGGCGCTCACGAGCGCCATGCGACTCATGCAGTTTTTTGTTCGCGCAATTCGCGGCGCAACACTTTGCCAACGGGCGTCTTGGGGAGCTCCGTGCGGAACTCCACCACGCGAGGCATTTTGTAACCGGTCAGGTTGTGACGGCAGTGCTCAAGCAATTGAGCTTCCGTGAGCGCGGGGTCTTTTTTGACCACCACCAACTTGACGGCTTCACCTGAGCGCTCATCGGGAATGCCAATCACCGCACACTCCATGACACCGGGCATGCCCGCGACGACCTCTTCGACCTCGTTGGGGTAAACGTTGAAGCCACTGACCAAAATCATGTCCTTCTTGCGGTCCACGATACGGAAGTAACCGCGCTCGTCCATCACACCCACATCGCCTGATTTGAAAAAACCATCGGCCGTCATCACGCGTGCGGTTTCGTCGGGGCGTTGCCAGTAACCGGCCATGACTTGCGGCCCGCGAATGGCAATTTCACCAGGCGTGCCGATGGGAACTTCGTTGTCATCAGCGTCGACAATTTTCATGTCCGTGCTGGGCAACGGCACGCCAATCGACCCATTGAAAGCTTTGTTGGTCACGGGGTTGCCACTGGCGGCTGGGCTGGTTTCAGATAAACCATAAGCCTCGCAAATGGAACAACCTGTTTTCTCAAGCCACAGCTTGGCCACAGGTCCTTGCACAGCCATGCCGCCCCCCACAGACACCACCAAGTGCGACCAATCCACCTTGTTGAAATCAGCGTGGTTGGCCAAGGCATTGAACAAGGTGTTGACCGCTGGAAACACATGGAAACGGTGCTTGGTCAGCTCTTTGAATACTGCAGGCAAATCGCGCGGATTAGGGATCAGCACCGAGCAGCCACCCATCTGCATACACGCCATGATGTTGAG
>CANGOY010000081.1 GCA_947455585.1 Comamonadaceae bacterium | reverse complement strand
TTTGACGGTGACGAAGCCGCCACTTTGAACATTGCCGCTGGCCGCAAAGCCTATGTGCACCTCATTCGCGGCGCCTTGCAAGTCAACGGCGTGGCCTTGGCCACAGGTGACGCCGCACTGTTGGACAACGAGCCAACCATCCACTTGACCCACGGCGAAGACGCAGAGGTGCTGGTGTTTGACTTGGCCCAATAATTCATTCCATTCTTCGTTTAATTTTTTCAACCATCACAGGAACACACCATGACTAAAACCGTCGTCGTTTATCACTCAGGCTACGGCCACACACAACGCGTGGCCCAATTCGTGGCCGAAGGCGCGAAAGCCACCATCGTCGCCATCGACGCAGACGGCAACATCACCGATGCTGAGTGGGACACTTTGAACGCGGCTGACGCCATCATCTTTGGTTCACCCACTTACATGGGCACCGTGTCTTGGCAGTTCAAGAAGTTTGCTGACGCCACATCCAAGCAGTGGTTCGGCAGCGCATGGAAAGACAAAGTCGCTGGCGGCTTCACCATTTCGGCCAGCCCCAGTGGCGACAAGTTGTCGACCATTCAATACTTCATCACCTTGGCCATGCAGCAAGGCATGGTGTGGGTGGGTCAGCCCGCCATGAACGACGGCAACATCAACCGCTTAGGTTCTAACTCTGGCTTGATGGCGCAAGTGGGCCCCACAAGCCCAGCGGCTGACATTCCCCAAGGCGACTTGGACACGGCCAAAGCTTATGGCGAGCGCGTGGCTGCAGTGGCTGCCAAGTTGCACGCTTAAATTTACAAGCAAGTCAGGCACACTGCCTCAGGTGGCGTGTGAAATAAAAGGACAGTTCGCAAGGGCTGTCCTTTTTCTTTGGGTAGTATTCAACGCATGAAAATCATTCAACTGCTGCCTTGGACCGATTGGGTCGCGCTCGGCTTTTTTGTCGTGGTGTGGATTGGCTATGCCTTGTTTGCCAAGCACTGGAGCGATGGCAAACATTCCATCCTGGCCATGACCAACCGTTACCGCCATTTGTGGATGCTGCAAACCACCGCGCGCGACCCGCGCATGTTGGACGGTATCATCACGCAAACCTTGTCGGCCACGCCCGCATTTTTTTGCTCCACCAGCATTTTGATTTTGGGTGGTTTGTTTGCGCTGCTGGGCACCACCGACAAAGCGGCCGAGCTGGTGCGAGAAATTCCCTTTGCCGAACAAACGCCGATTCTTGTGTTCGAGTTCAAGATTTTGGTGTTGGTCGTGATTTTTGTGTATTCGTTCTTTCGCTTTTCATGGTCGATGCGTCAGTACACCTTTGTGGCGCTGCTCATTGGTGCGATGCCGCCACCTGACACCTTTGAGCGCGAAGGTGCGCCCAACCGCCAGCATTACGCCGACCGTGCCGCTGCCATGACAGGTTTGGCCGCTGAGACCTTCAATGGCGGCTTGCGCGCTTACTATTTTTCGTTCGCAGCCTTGGGTTGGTTTTTCTCACCCGTCATGTTTGTCTTCGCCACGTTGTTGGTGGCCGGCGTGTTGTACACCCGTGAATTTAAGTCTGAGGTGTTAGCGCTGTTGGCAGAGTGACGGGGAAGGTGCCCTCGGGCGTCAAGCCTGTGGCACTGAGGTCAGCTCCCACAGCGCGGCGCTCGTCAAACACAAAGCAGCCGCCGTCGTAGTGGTCGCTGCCCACTTCTTCAAAGTATTTGAGGATGCCGCCTTCGAGCTGGTACACATGGGGCAGGCCCGCATTGCGCATGTAGATGGCCGCTTTCTCACAGCGAATGCCGCCCGTGCAAAAGCTGATGACGGTTTTGTTTTGCAGCTCGCTCAGGTGGGCTTGCACCGCATCTGGAAACTCGGTGAATTTGGTGATGCCCCAGTTGATGGTGTTTTTGAACGTGCCCGCATCCACTTCAAATTGGTTGCGCGTGTCCAGCGTCACCACAGGGCGGCCTTCGTCGTCGTGGCCTTGGTCCAGCCAGCGCTTGGCGGTCTTGGGTGTGACAGCAGGGGCGCGGCCCGCCGCAGGGCGAATACTGGAGTGGTTCATGCGGATGATTTCGTTTTTCACCTTCACCAACATCTTGCGAAACGGCTGCGTGTCTGACCAGCTTTCTTTGGGGGCGAGGTCGGCAAGGCGTGCGTCGCTGCGCAGCCAATCCACAAACCCGTGCACATCGTCGGCACTGCCAGCCAAAAAGAAATTAATGCCTTCTTCTGCTATCAGAATCGTGCCCTTGAGCTGACGCGCCAAGGCGTTGTCCAAGCAAGGTTGGCGCAGGTCTTGGGCATCGGGCAGGGCGATGAATTTGTAGCAAGAAATATTCAGGATTTGGTTCACCCAACCATTCTATGTAGCGGCGTGTCCCTACAATCTGCAGCATGTTTGTTCACCTGCGCCTTCACTCCGAATTTTCTGTCGTTGACGGGACCAACCGCATCGACGAGGTGGTGAAAGCAGCCGCAGCCGACCAGCAGCCCGCGCTGGCCATCACCGACATCAATAACCTGTACGGCGCCATCAAGTTTTACAAAGAAACACGTGGCAAGGGCGTCAAGCCTGTCATCGGCGCTGAGATTTATTTAGAAAGCCTCACCCAAGACGCAGCGCAGACCTCGCGCATGGTTTTGTTAGTGCAAAACCATCAGGGCTACTTGAACCTGTGCGAGCTCATCAGCCGTGGCTGGACGCAAAACGTGCACAAGGCTGTGGCCGTGACCAAGCTGGAATGGCTGCAAGAGTTGTCGCAAGGCCTCATTGCGTTGTCGGGCGCACAAGCCGGCGCGGTGGGTCAAGCCTTGGTGCAGGGCGACACCACGCGTGCAGGTGAAGTGGCTTTGCAGTTGGCTGGCATCTTCCCGCACCGTTTTTACATTGAGCTGCAACGCGCAGGCCGCGTGGATGACGACACCCATGTGTCTGCTGCCGTGCAGCTGGCCGCACGGCTGAGCCTACCCGTGGTGGCCACGCACCCTGTGCAGTTCACTGAGCCTGACGACTACGAAGCGCATGAAGCGCGCGTGTGTATTGCCGAAGGCGAAATCTTGGGCAACCAACGTCGTGTGCGCAAGTTCACGCGCGAGCAGTATTTCAAATCGTCCGCACAAATGTGCGAGCTATTTGCCGATGTGCCTAGCGCCATTACCAACACCGCCGAAATTGCCAAGCGTTGCAACCTGACCTTGGTGTTGGGTAAGCCGCAGTTGCCCAACTTCCCCATCCCGCCCGTGAATGGTGTGGTGATGTCGGTGGAAGACTACTTCCGTCATGTGTCGCACGAGGGCTTAGAGGCCCGCTTAGCTCATCTGTACCCCGTGCAAGCCAAACGCGACGAAGAGCGCCCACGTTACGTGGAGCGCCTTGAGTTTGAGCTGAACACGATTTTGAACATGGGCTTTCCCGGCTACTTCTTGATTGTGGGTGACTTCATTCAGTGGGCCAAAGCCAATGGCTGCCCTGTGGGCCCAGGTCGTGGTTCGGGTGCGGGCTCGCTCGTGGCGTATGCCCTGAAGATTACCGACCTTGACCCGTTGCAATACAACTTGTTGTTCGAGCGTTTCTTGAACCCAGAGCGGGTATCGATGCCCGACTTCGACATTGACTTTTGCCAAACCAACCGCGACCGCGTGATTGACTACGTGAAAGACAAATACGGCCGCGATGCCGTGTCGCAAATCGCCACCTTCGGCACAATGGCGGCGCGTGCCGCCATTGGTGATGTGGGCCGTGTGCTCGACATGAGCTACACCTTCTGCAAGGGCATCAGCGGCTTGATTCCCAACAAGCCTGGCCAGCACATCACCATCGCTGGCGCGATTGAGGTGGAGCCCATTTTGGCCGACCGATTGGCCAAAGAGGATGAAGTCAAAACCTTGTTGGAGCTGGCGCAAAAGCTCGAAGGCATGACGCGTAACGTGGGCATGCACGCCGGTGGTGTGTTGATTGCCCCGGGTAAACTGACCGACTTCTGTCCGCTGTACCAACAGCCAGGCAGCGAATCGGCGGTGAGCCAGTTTGACAAAGACGACGTGGAAGCCGCAGGCTTGGTGAAGTTCGACTTTTTGGGCTTGGCCACGCTGACCATTTTGGAAATCGCGCGCGAGTTCATCATGGCGCGCCACAAGGGCCAAGAGAACTTCGCGTTTGAAAACATCCCGCTCGACGACCAGCGCACCTACGAACTGTTCCAAGACGGCAAAACTGAAGCTGTGTTCCAGTTTGAAAGTCGCGGCATGCAGGGCATGTTGCGCGATGCGCGTCCGACGCGTTTGGAAGATTTGATTGCGCTGAACGCGTTGTACCGCCCTGGCCCGATGGACTTGATTCCAAGCTTTGTGGCGCGTAAGCACGGCCGCGAAACCATTGAGTACCCGCACCCCATGGTGGCGCAGATGTTGTCCGAGACCTACGGCATCATGGTGTACCAAGAGCAGGTGATGCAGACCGCGCAGATTTTGGGCGGCTACTCACTCGGTGGCGCCGATATGTTGCGTCGCGCGATGGGTAAGAAGAAGGCCGAAGAGATGGCCGAGCACCGCGCCATCTTCCGAGAGGGCGCAGCCAAGAACAACATCGACCAAGACAAAGCGGACGAAATCTTTGACTTGATGGAGAAGTTCGCGGGCTACGGCTTTAACAAGTCGCACGCCGCTGCTTACTCGCTATTGGCCTATCACACCGGCTGGTTGAAGGTGCATTACACGGCCGAGTTCTTCTGCGCCAACATGACGGTGGAGATGGACAACACCGACAAGCTCAAGGTGTTGTTTGAAGACGCGCATAAGATGGGCCTGACCTTTGAAGCGCCCGATGTGAATCGTGGCTTTTACCGCTTCGAACCTATTTCAGACAAAGTCATTCGCTATGGCCTTGGTGCCATCAAAGGCTCTGGTCAGCAAGCGATTGAAGCTGTTGTGGCCGCACGCGAAGAGGGCGGCCCGTTCACCAGCTTGTTTGATTTCTGCCGCCGCGTGGACCGCAGCCGTTTGAACAAGCGCACGGTCGAAGCACTCATCAAAGCCGGCGCGTTTGACAATTTGCACTTGAACCGTGCCGAGCTGTTGGCCAGCGTCGAGCGTGCATTTGACTTTGCATCAGCCAGCGAAGCCAATGCCAACCAAGGCGGCTTGTTTGACATGATGGGTGAAGACACCCACGGCTCGAGCACGCAAGAGCCCGAGTATGTCGAGATGCTGCCATGGGGTGTGAAAGAACGCCTCACGCACGAGAAGGTCGCTTTGGGCTTCTACCTGTCCGGCCATTTGTTTGACGAAGTGGAGCGTGAGATTCGCCGCTTCGTGCGCACCCGCATTGAAGACCTGATGGATTCGCGTGAGCCGCAGTTGCTGTCGGGCATCGTGAGCGACATGCGCGTCATCAACGGCCAACGCGGCAAGCTCGCCATCTTCAAGCTCGACGACAAATCTACCGTCATCGAAGCCACAGCAGATGAAGCCACCATCAACACCTATCGCAACACCTTGAAAGACGATGAGTTGGTCATCATCATGGGTAAGGCGCAGCCCGACCGTTTTTCAGGTGGCTTGCGTTTGTCCATTCAACAAGTGTGGAGCCTTGAGCAAGCGCGTTGCCGTTTCGGTAAACACCTCAGCGTCACCGTCAACGGCACCTCACCTGACATCGCGCGCATGCTGCGCGACCATCCTGCCAAAGTGGAGCAATCCGAGCAGGGCGAGTTGGTGCGCGGGATGGGCGTACGATTGAAGCTGCTGCGCGACGGCGCCACCGCCGAGGTGCAGCTGGGCGACAACGCCAAATTTTTCCCCAGCGATGCAGCCTTGGCCAGTTGGATGGCACAGGCCCACGACGGGCAATCACACATCATTTACGAGTAACCATTTCTATGTGGACCATTCCTACGCTCATGACATTGGCGCGCATCGCGGCCATACCGCTCATCGTGGGGTTGTTTTATTTACCGATTGAAACGGCAGAGCGCAACCTCTGGGCCACTGTGATGTTTGTGGTGTTTGCCTTGACCGATTGGCTCGATGGCTACTTGGCCCGCAAGCTCAACCAGTCGTCGGCCTTTGGTGCGTTCCTCGACCCCGTGGCTGACAAGTTTTTGGTCTGCGCGTGTTTGCTGGTGTTGGTTCAATTGGGCCGTGCGGATGTATTGGTCGCGCTCATCATCATTGGCCGTGAAATTGCCATCTCGGCTTTGCGCGAGTGGATGGCGCAAATCGGCGCTTCTCGCAGTGTGGCGGTTCACGTGCTGGGTAAGCTCAAGACCACGGTGCAAATGGTGGCCATTCCTTTCTTGTTATACGACGACCAGTTGTTTGGCGTGATTGACACCGCTTTGTGGGGCACCGTGTTGATTTGGATTGCAGGCGTGTTGACCGTGTGGTCGATGGTGTACTACCTGCAAAAGGCTTGGCCAGATATCGTGGACCACGCCAAGTAATGGAGAGTCAACAAAACCAGGCCTGGCTGCGTGCCATGCCTTGGCTCTTTGTGTTGATTTGGAGCACCGGCTTCATCGTGGCACGCTACGGCATGCCCAACTCGCCGCCGTTCACGTTCTTGTTGTGGCGCTATATCTTTTCTATTCTGTGTTTTGTGTTGTGGGTCAAATGGACGCGTGTGCCTTGGCCGCAGGGCAGGGCGCAGTGGGGGCATTTGGCCGTCACGGGCGTGTTGATGCATGCTGGCTATTTGGGTGGTGTGTGGGCCGCGGTGAAGGTGGGTATGGGCGCTGGTCTGACGGCTTTGATTGTGGGTTTGCAGCCCGTCATCACCGCTTTTTGGCTCTCTGCACGTGGCGGCCATGTGTCGCGCCGTCAGTGGCAAGGTTTGGCTTTGGGCTTTGTGGGTTTGGCCATGGTGGTGTCGCGCAAACTCGAAGGCGGCATTGAGGTCACGCCGTGGAGCCTGACCATGATCACCATGGCGTTGGTCTCTATCACCACAGGCACGCTGTATCAAAAACGTTTTGTAAAGCCCTGCGATGTGCGCAGTGCAAACGCCGTGCAGCTGATGGCAGCTTATGTGGTGACCTTGCCCTTGGCGCTCATGGAGGCTGAGCCAGCTCTGTGGAACGCCGAGATGACTTGGGCCATGGTGTGGGCCGTGTTGGTGCTCACCTTGGGTGGTAGCTCGTTGTTTTACATCCTCATCCAGCGCGGTGCAGCGGCTTCGGTGACTAGCTTGCTGTACTTGGTTCCCCCAACAACGGCTGTGATGGCTTGGGTTTTGTTCAGCGAGCCCATCACCTTGGTGACACTGGCAGGCATTGCCGTGACCGCTGCGGGGGTGAGCTTGGTGGTGCGTCCACCTAAAATTGCCGCTTAATTTTTCGAATGTTTGTTAAAGGTTAAAGATGAGTCAAAAACGCATTGCAGTGATTGCTGGTGACGGCATTGGCAAAGAAGTCATGCCAGAAGGCATTCGCGTGATGGACGCGGCTGCGCGCAAGTTTGGTATTGATTTGAAGTTTGACCATTTCGACTTTTCCAGCTGGGACTATTACGAGAAGCACGGCAAGATGCTGCCCGATGATTGGAAAGACCAAATCGGCGGCCACGATGCCATCTACTTTGGCGCCGTGGGTTGGCCCGACAAAATTCCAGACCACATTTCGCTGTGGGGATCGCTCTTGTTGTTCCGCCGTGAGTTTGACCAGTACATCAACTTACGCCACGCGCGTTTGATGCCCGGCATCATCGCGCCGGTGGTGCGCCGCGATGGTTCGCCACGCCAGCCCGGTGAGATTGACATGTACATCGTGCGAGAGAACACCGAGGGCGAGTACTCCAGCATTGGTGGCCGCATGTTCCCCGGC
>CANGOY010000080.1 GCA_947455585.1 Comamonadaceae bacterium | reverse complement strand
GCTCCAGCGACTTGCTGAGTCATCAAAGTACCTTTCTCCGTTTCCTTTGCTTGCATGATGCTCTTGCAATCGTTCTTCAAGTTCTTATCTGATTGGTACGCTTCGGTTCTTGCCTGATTTTCCTGAGTATTGAATTAACCCATTTCTAACTTGTGTTGTTCGCAGTTCTTCAGCTTCACTCCACCTTGCGCCTGTTTCTAGGCACACACTGTTGAATTGCATCCAATAGTGAGCGTGGCAGATTTGGATGCAATTCAACACCCTAACTAGCTCTGGTCAATCTGTAGCTAGCAAAACCACTTTAACTGCTGGCGTTACTTTGCAGGCAACTCCTTTTATTCGTGGTGACGCTGTTGACTTAACAATCAATCAGCAGGTTTCAGATTTCGTATCCTCTCCAAACAATGATCCTTCTGTAATGCGACGACAGTTAACGACCCGCTTGTCTATGCAGCCTGGCTTTGTTTATGTCATTGGTGGTTTAAAATCCAACCGAAACACATCGTCAAAAAATTCATTTTTCGGTTTTACAGCTGGCTCTGCTAGTGACAGATCTGACACTGAGGTTTTGCTTTTGTTGACTGTTAGCCCTGAAAAAATTTAAAGGGATTTGACATGGACTTTTCCCTTGCCTCTAAAACTTGTTCATTTGTTTATATCTTGCACCATGTCAAGGATGATCGAGTGAAGATTGGAAAGGCTGACAATGTTCTTAGAAGAGCCTTTGAATTGAATTCCTCACAGTTCGACTTTTCAAAGTCATACGCGTTTGGCGTTCGTACTTCAGAAATTGCACAGACTCTTGAGCGTGGACTACATCGTTTTCTCTTCAATCATCGATTGAAACCTGAAGAGCACGGTTTAGTCAGGGAGGATGGGTATACAGAGTGGTTTTCTATAACCTGTTTACCCGTTTTGTCTTCTTTGATGAATGTCGTAATTTCTGAGTTTGATGCGACTATTTTTTCTAGTGATGATTTGATTGCAGCATTGAAAGAAAAAATTGATTCACATCAAGAAGCAATTCTTAAGGGGAAGATTGATCGGCAAAGGCTTTACGTAGAGCAAAACGATGCCAAGTGGGCTTATACAAGGTCTCTACGTCTTGAAAATCCGATTGGTTATCAGAAGTACGTGATCAAAAAATACATGCCTCGAAGAAATTTGTTTTATCAGAACTTCACTCGCGGAATCTATTCGCGTCCATCAACTTGCGACGCTAGCCCTAAGCTTGCTCAGCATTGGGAAGATGCTTCAGCTTTTCTTGATAAAGTTAGAAACGGAACTTTATGGGGTGAGATGCCTTTGGAATCACCCTTCAATAGAAAATACTCTTCATCGCCCAAACCGTCTAGAACGATGCAGCTTGTTTATGAGCATCTGGAGCAATTGAAATCTGTCGACAAAATGTCAACGGCATAGCAAGACAACGCTAGTGCAATGCTGGCCTTGCCAACTCTAAGCTATTGATTTGTAATGCAATGCGCGCCTAATGCGGATTATTAGGACGGATTGCAAATCCGTTTAGCCCAGTTCGACTCTGGGTCGCGCCTCCAGAATAATGCCTGTACTTGTTCGCAAGTATGGGCATTTTTTTCGCCAGCACACTCGGCACACTCCCTGCACACTTTTAACGCTGTCGAACACTTGCGGCAGGGCTGTTTAAAGCGTTCTAGTTTGATTAACCGTGTGGGCAGGCTATGCAGATAAACGGCATCGCCTACACATTCACCGGCATCACTAGCTACACGCTGCCTACTGTGCTCCCACAGTTCAACAAACCCATTGCTCTAACTGACGTCCTACAGCTGGCAGCGCCAGCTCTTGTGCATTACCTGCGGGATGGCGAGGTCATCTTGTTCAAACGCAGCCGCAGCCGTGTGTGGAAATGCAAGTACAAGCTGTTTACTGGCGCTTGGGTTCGTGTCAGCACTCGTAAGACCAACAAGGACTATGCGGCTCAGGTGGCGTGCGACTTGTATGACGAAGCCAGATACAGGGAACGCATGGGCTTGGCACCCATACAAAAGACCTTTGCCGAAATTGCACGGATTAGCTAGGAACTTATTTATGTTTCAAGGAAATTAATCCTGTTTCTGAAATTACTTTTGCAGCATTGGGGCTGCGCAGAAAGTCAATTAAGGATGCCCCAATTTCTGGTTGGGTTGAATTCGACGTAATTGCTCCGGCAAAGCTAAATCCTGGTTGCAACGCTTCTGGGATCGGTCCTAAGTAAGTTATGCCTGGTGTGTGAATAATTTCACTAACTTGCTGAAAACCTATTTCAGCCTCACCGCGCGCAACTACTGCTGCAACTGCCTCACCGCTGGGTGGGCCTCTTACTTTGAAGCTTTTGTTTTTTACTTGGTCATCAATACCAAGCTTTTTAAACATCGTATTTGCAATATAGGTTCCGCTCCCACTGTCAGAGTAAGCGATTGATGTCGCTGTCAACAATGTTTTTCTAAACGCATCAGTGGAGCTAATGTCGGGCTTTACAGAGTTAAGTTTTACTGCGGCACCAATTTGAGAGAGTGCAAGTGTCTTGACGGAGTTTGCTTTCACTAATCCGTTTTTTGCCAAGCTTTCAGCTGACTCCCCGTCTAGGATGATCACGTCAGCGAGTTGTCCATTTATGAGACGCGTTGGAATTGCTTCTGGCGAATCACCAATAGATGGTCCTCGTATTGTGATGAGTTTGTGTCCTGTGCTTTGCTCATACAAAGGTGCAAGTTGCTGATAAACGCCGTAAAACCCGGCAGAGATCATGACTCTAATTTCAGATGCTGAAGCGTTACATATGGAGAAAAGGGTCATGAGGCTCAAGCATGCTGAGCGCCTTAACAGGATCTTGATTTTCATCTTGATGACTCGTGTTTTTGAGTAGATTTGATCATCGCTTCTATCTTTTAATTATTCGGACACTTTTGTGACATACATCACGATGGCTGCAAAACGTGTAGTTGACCACCTACAATCATTTCAAACGTCTAATTTGACGTTGACGGAATTTTTTGTGTGGCTCTGTGTTTGGGGATCGATTTGGCAATTACACGTTTTATTACACGATTGTAAAAACGCTTGTAACTTGTTGATATTAAATGATATTTAAGACGTAAATACGTTGCAAATCCGTTTAGCCCAGTTCAACTCTGGGTCGCGCCTCCAAATAAAAGCCGCAATTTTTTCAGTAGCGGCTTTTTCTTTGACTACGCAACGGTTGAACTGTTAGGGTTGAGTCGATGAAAAAAAGCAAATTTCTGTGCTTTCTGTGCGTCTGTGCGTTGATCGCCAGTGAAGGCTGGGCGCAGGCTAAGCCCGCTACTGCTGATTTATTGCAAGCTGAAGTCAGCAAGTTCAAGCTAACGGGTGCTTATGCAGAGGTTGAAGCGTCTTGTCTAAACCTTGCGAAAAACTACCCGGATTCTGTGCGTTGTTTCAGCATTGGGCGGACTGCAGAAGGACGCGCTATTTGGGCGCTGGCTGTTAGTCGCAGCGGTGCGCTGACACCGGCACAAGCTCGACGTGCAGATGTTCCTGTTGTGCTGGCGATTGGTGGCACGCACGCTGGCGAAATTGATGGCAAGGATGCCGGTTTAATTCTGATTCGGAATTTACTGAAAACGCCTAGGCCCAACGACCCACTCAAGCAGCAAGTGTTTTTGTTTGTGCCAGTTTTCAATGTGGATGGGCATGAGAGACCCAGTCCATTTAATCGGCCCAATCAAAATGGCCCTGGCTTACAGGGGGAACGGGTCACCGCGCAGCGCATCAACCTCAATCGTGATTGGATGCTGGGGCAGACCTCTGAGATGAATGCCATGCTGAACTTGATTTCTCAGTGGGACCCTTTACTCACTTTGGATTTGCATGTGACGGATGGTGTTCGTTTTCGTCACGATGTCTCACTATCTATGTCGCCGATGTTCAGTGGTGATGATGTGTTGCATGAGGTTTCAGACCAGTTCTCTGCGGACATGATGACGAGCCTACAAGCAAAGGGTCACCACCCCTTGGATTTCACGCCCGTGTTGCTGGATTTTGAAAACCCACGTGCGGGCATCATGCGTGATGCCGATGCGCCTCGGTTCTCGCATGTGTATGCGGTGTTGCGAAATCGCATTGGGATTTTGGTCGAAGACCATGCGTGGGACCCTTATGCCAAGCGTGTCCAAACAAGCAAAGATGTCTTGTTAGCTGCACTAGAGTTGGTGGCCGTGCAAGGCCAGAAACTGTTGAAGGTGGCGCTTCAAGCGGATGAGAACTCCGAAAAAATGATCAACGAAGTTGTGACCTTGGATTGGCACAACATGCTTGAGACGGGCATTGAAATACCTTCTGGGCAAGTTGATTTGTTAGGCTACGAATACACCACGCACGACAATGCACCTGTGGTGGGCGGGCGCCACATTACCTATCACTTGAATCAGACCGTGGTGTGGAACACGCCCGTTTATGGCGATATTCAACCTGTCAACGACGCCATCATCGCCTTGCCGCAAGCTGGGTACATCATTCCAGCTGGGTGGGTGTCAGTGGTAATGCCATATCTGCAAAAGCACAACATCAGCTACCAAGTTTTACCTCACGCGATGCAGAGTGTTGATGTGCAAGAACTGCATGTGGACGAAGACAGTATTTCTTTTGAAACACGCACATTTCAAGGTCGACTTCGAACAAGCATCAGTGGCGAATGGGTGAGTGCGCGTGCCAATTTGCCTCGAGGGTCGCTGTTTGTGCCCATACGACAGGCCCGTTCGCTGCTTGCTGCGCATTTGTTGGAGCCTGTGTCGCCTGACTCTTTGTCACGGTGGGGTTTGTTCAATACGGCATACGAAATTACTGATCACATCTCTAACCACCGACAACTTCAAATTGCGCAGTGGATGTATGGGCAAGACAGACGCATTCGCGAACGGTATGGCGACACACTGCACCGTAAGCTGTCGGCGTTGCGCAAGGAATATCAAACGCGTATGGATCGCGACGACCGCTTCCACGAGAGTCCCGATCAACGTATGGATTTTTGGATTCGTGAAATCCCGTACCATGACCCAACGTTTAACAAGTACCCCGTCATGCGTACTGACCGGGTGCTTGTGCCTCAACGTTGATCAGTTGTCTTCACGCTTTAAAAATGCATTGCCTTTGTACAGTGCAAGCGCTAACAAATTGAAGATCAGCACAGACAAAAAGAAGTTGCGATACCAACGCATCTCGTTGCGAGCGTTGTCTTGCGCGAGGCCGTCCATCGCATGCGTGGTGAGCTCATGCTCTTGTAGACCTTGCGCGCAAATTTGGTGGTTGGCGCTGTAATGGTCATCTTCTTTTTTCTCGTTGCGTTCGCAGTTCAGCAGTAGTTTGTCTGTGCTGAGGTGCAATTTGTGTTCTTGCTCAAGCTCATCTGCAATGGCCGCTGCATTGGCAGCGTGGCGCCAGTGTGCAATCTGGTAAGAGGGCAAGAGGCTGCAGATAAAAAAAGCAATGCCGATTTTTTGGGGCCGCGAGAGTTGCATGCTGGCTTATTTGTAAAAAGCTTCGACTTTGCCCTTGAGCTTGATGAGTAAGGGCTTGCCTTTGCGATCTAAGGTTTTGTTGGCAGGAACTTTGACCCAGCCCTCAGACAAGCAATATTCTTCGACATCGAATCGCTCTTTGTCGTTGAAGTGAATGCCAATCTCATGCTCGAACACAGCGGGTGCATAGTGTGGGCTGCGTGGGTCAATTGACAGGTGATCGGGCAGGGCGGGGCGTGGTGTGGTTGCTTCAGTCATGGCTTGATTTTCCATGATTTACGTTTGCAAATAAAATCACGGCAAGTTATGCATAAATATTTACTTCTGTTTTTGAGTCTCTTGCTTCAGCCATCGGTTTGGGCCGGGTGGGTGTACTTCACAAATAACAACCACGGCTCGAACGATTACTACTACGCACCTTTGGAAGACAAAGGCAAGGTCAAGGTACTGCGCACGTTCACACAGTTGCCAGTGGATGCCAAAGTACCGTTTCACACGCCTAAGGCTGTGGTGAAAGTGATGTTGTACAACTACTCGTCAGAGCAATCGACTTTTGAGATTAATTGCCAAGAGCAATCGATTCAACTGATGGAGCGAATTTTTTACCGCGATATGGTGGGCAAAGTGCCTTTCATCACACACAAGGTGAAAGACACATTTATTCAGCAGAGTAATTCAGAGTTTGCAAGGCAGTTCATTAAGACGCCGCTGCATTTCGAGGACATCAGGCACTACCGTATGTATGAGGTGGCTTGTCAATAAAAAGGGGACCGCTCTCGGCGGTGAACTGGAGTCCACGCGCGCCCTAAAAATTCGGACTGGTGGCGAGAGCGGTCATAAACCATAGCAACCTTGAACCCTATATATCGGCGCAAGGTGCCAAGGCTTTAGCGATTTAGCCAATCAAATCGACACGACCGTCCAAACTCATGATGCCAGTGATGACGCTAAGCTTGGGGTGGCGTTTGTTCACTTGACGGCGAAACTCGTTCAAGGCTTCTGCGTGTGACTCGGTCTCGGTTTCTTTGTCTGCCACTTTGTCGTCACCAAAAGCCAGTTTGGCAGCGCCGCAATCGCGGTGGGTGATGCCTACCACGCGCTTGATGTGGTGCAAAGACACGGTGATGTCCAAGTTGTCCCAGTAAGCTTTGTGCCAAGCTGAGAATTTTGGATGCACGGCGCCAATAGGACCACCTGCAATAACGAACTGGCTGTAGTTGTCGGTCAGCTTTTCACGGCTGATGCCTTGTAGCAAACCCATGTATTGCCAGCTCAGGGTGGTGAAGCGGGGGTCAATGCAGTTGACCAGCATGGCTTCGTAGTTGCCGCTGGCGGCTTGAGCTTGGAAGGGCATCATGCCCATCAAACCCGCAGCGGCGGTGGCTGCACCGGCGGCAAGGAAGCCTCGGCGCGAATGGTTGCCGGCCAGTTGCAGTGGGCCGCAGCATGCGCAAGAAGGTGTCAAGTTGCTCACAGTGGTGTCCTTGTTGTGGTTTAAAAAAGTTAGCCATTGGGTATCGGCATCAAACCAATAAGATTGAATGGTTTTGACGATTTTTACAGAATTTGCGTTTGGAGGCCATGCCCGCATTGTTTGGGGCGGGCCGTCGATAATGGTGGCACATCATGTCAGCAAGCCCTTCACTCGCCCCATCTCTTCGTGTTTTAAGCCTCATCCCTCCGATGACGCAGCTCAACACGCCTTATCCGTCTACCGCCTATCTGACGGGCTTTTTACGCGCGCAGGGCGTGGATGCCGTGCAGGAAGATTTGGCCTTGGCGCTGGTGCTGGCCTTGTTCACGCCAGAGGGGTTGGCCCAAGTGCGCGACTGTGCCGTGGCTCTGCCCGAGGCTGAGCGCACGGCCTGCGTGAACTACTTTCTAGATTATTTCGAGCGCTACCAATCCACCATCGCGCCCACGATTGCGTTTTTGCAAGGGCGCGACTCCACGCTGAGCCATCGCATTGCGGGTCGAGGATTTTTGCCTGAAGGTCCGCGCTTTGCCTCGCTAGATGCCTATGACGATGACGGCAGTGGCGACCCATTGGCTTGGGCCTTTGGTGCCTTGGGCCAACAAGACCGCGCACGCCACTTGGCCACCTTGTATTTGAACGACTTGGCCGATGTGCTGCGCGATGCCGTGGACACCCGCTTTGAGTTTGTGCGCTACGCCGAACAGTTGGCGGGTAGCCAAGCCACGTTTGAGCCTTTAGCTCAAGCGCTGGCTGCGCCCCCCACCTTGGTGGACAACACGTTGCAGGCCTTGATGCTTGAAGTGATAGACAAACACCAGCCGCAATTGGTGTTGCTGTCTGTACCTTTTCCCGGCG
>CANGOY010000079.1 GCA_947455585.1 Comamonadaceae bacterium | reverse complement strand
TGTCAGCCTGCCAGCGGTCATCACCACCGACTTGCGTTTGAACGAGCCACGCTATGTGACCTTGCCCAACATCATGAAGGCCAAGAAAAAGCAACTCGATGTGTTCAAGCCCGAAGACCTCGGTGTGGATGTGGCCCCTCGCATCAAGACCCTCAAAGTGATGGAGCCTGCCAAGCGCAGCGCCGGCATCAAGGTGCCAGACGTCGCCACGTTGGTGGACAAGCTCAAGAACGTGGCCAAAGTTATCTAAGCCCGTCATCTCAACGAATACGCAGGAAATACGAACATGACATCCCTCGTTATTGCAGAACACGACAACGCATCCATCAAGCCCGCCACGTTGAACACCGTCACAGCCGCAGCCGCCATGGGCGCGGAAGTGCACGTGCTGGTGGCAGGCCACAACGCAGGCGCCGCTGCTGCAGCTGCAGCGCAAATCGCTGGCGTGAGCAAAGTGATTCACGCCGATGGCGCAACGCTAGAAGCTGGTTTGGCTGAGAACGTGGCGGCACAAGTGCTCGCCATCGCCAGCAACTACACCCACATCTTGTTTCCCGCCACTGCGGCTGGCAAAAACGTCGCACCGCGCGTGGCTGCCAAGTTGGACGTGGGCCAAATCAGCGACATCACCAAGGTGGACAGCCCAGACACGTTTGAGCGCCCCATTTACGCAGGCAACGCCATTGCCACCGTGCAGTCGAGCGATGCGGTCAAAGTCATCACTGTTCGTACGACTGGTTTTGACGCAGCGTCTGCCACGGGTGGTTCGGCTGCAGTTGAAACAGTGGCTGCGGCCACAGACTCGGGCAAGAGCAGTTTTGTGGGGCGCGAAGTGACCAAGAACGACCGCCCAGAACTCACCGCAGCCAAAATCATTGTCTCCGGTGGCCGTGCCTTGGGCAGCTCAGAGAAGTTTGACGAAGTCATGATTCCGCTGGCTGACAAGCTGGGTGCCGCCATTGGCGCGAGCCGCGCTGCGGTGGATGCCGGCTACGCCGCCAACGACTTGCAAGTGGGTCAAACCGGCAAGATTGTGGCGCCTCAGTTGTATGTGGCCTGCGGTATCAGTGGTGCCATTCAGCATTTGGCCGGTATGAAAGACAGCAAGGTCATCGTGGCCATCAACAAAGACCCTGAAGCACCGATTTTCTCGGTGGCCGACTTCGGCTTGGAGGCTGACCTGTTTGTGGCGGTGCCAGAGTTGGTGGCCGCGCTTTAAACCCTATTTGAAAAGGCACTCTCATGAGCTACATCGCCCCCATCAAAGACATGGTGTTCAACATGGAACACTTGGCTGGCCTCGAACACGTGGCCCAAATTCCTGCGTTCGAAGACATGGGCGTGGAAACCGCCCAAGCCGTGTTGGAAGAATGCGCGAAGTTGAACGAGTCCGTGCTCGTGCCTTTGAACTGGGAAGGCGATAAGAACCCATCGTTCTTCAAAGACGGCCACGTCACCACCACACCCGGTTTCAAAGAGGCGTATCAGCAGTATTGCGAAGGCGGCTGGCAAAGCCTGCAGCATCCCGCAGACTTCGGAGGTCAAGGCTTGCCCAAGACCATTGGTGCCGCTTGTGGCGAAATGCTCAACTCCGCCAACATGAGCTTTGCCTTGTGCCCGATGCTGACCGACGGCGCGATTGAAGCTTTGCTCACCGCTGGCTCTGACGAGCTGAAAGCCACTTACCTTGAGAAGCTCATCTCCGGAGAGTGGACTGGCACGATGAACTTGACCGAGCCACAAGCAGGCTCTGACTTGGCCGCTGTGCGCACCCGCGCAGAGCCCCAGCCAGATGGCACTTACAAAGTGTTTGGCACCAAGATTTACATCACCTACGGTGAACACGACATGGCCGAGAACATCGTCCACCTCGTTTTGGCCCGCGTGCAAGGCGCACCTGAAGGCGTGAAGGGCATCAGCTTGTTTGTGGTGCCAAAGTTCATGGTCAACAAAGACGGTTCATTGGGCGCACGCAACGACGTGCACTGCGTGAGCATCGAGCACAAGATGGGCATCAAAGCCAGCCCCACAGCCGTATTGCAGTATGGCGACCATGGCGGTGCTGTGGGCTTCCTTGTAGGCGAAGAAAACCGTGGTCTCGAATACATGTTCATCATGATGAACGCCGCGCGTTACGCCGTGGGCGTGCAGGGCATTGCGATTGCCGAGCGTGCATACCAAAAAGCTGTGACTTTCTCACGTGACCGCGTGCAAAGCCGCCCCGTGGACGGCAGCATGAAAACCAGCGCGCCCATCATTCACCACCCCGATGTGCGCCGCATGTTGATGACCATGCGTGCTTACACCGAAGGCTGCCGCGCCATGGCCACCGTGGCTGCTGCGGCGTACGACGCATCGCACCACCACCCAGATGCCGACACGCGCAAAAATAATTTGGCGTTCTACGAATTCTTAGTGCCTTTGGTCAAAGGCTTCAGCACCGAGATGAGTTTGGAAGTCACCAGCCTGGGCGTGCAAGTGCACGGTGGCATGGGTTTCATCGAAGAAACGGGTGCCGCGCAGTACTACCGCGACTCCAAAATCTTGACGATTTATGAAGGCACAACAGCCATCCAAGCCAACGACTTGATTGGTCGCAAAACAGGCCGCGATGGTGGACAAACCGCCAAAGGCATTGCAGCGCAAATCGCCAACACCGAAGCTGATTTGCTCAAGAGCGGCAGCGCTAATGCGAAAGCAATGGCTGCTCGTTTGAAAGCGGCTCGCGAAGCCTTCTTGAACGTGGTCGACTTCGTGGTGTCTGGCGCCAAAGCCAGTCCCAATGCCGTGTTTTCAGGTAGCGTGCCTTACTTGATGCTCACCGGTAACTTGGTGGCCGGCTGGCAAATGGGCCGTGCTTTGTTGGTGGCCGAAGCTGAGTTGGCCAAAGGCAACGAGGCGGTGTTCATGCAATCCAAAATCACCACCGCACGTTTCTATGCCGACCACATCTTGGTCAAAGTACCGGGCATGCGCGACAGCATCGTGGACGGCGCTGACAGCGTGACTGAGTTGGCGCTCGACGCCTTCTAAGTTTCAACAATACAAGGGGCTGAAATGTCGCGTTTACCTTCGGTGTTGCAATCGCTCAAGTTTCCCGTCATTGCGTCTCCGCTGTTCATCATCAGCAACCCCAAGCTGTTGATTGCGCAATGCAAAGCAGGCGTGGTGGGCTCGATGCCTGCGCTCAATGCGCGTCCCGCTGAACAGTTGGAAGCCTGGCTGATTGAAATCACCGAGGCGCTGGCGGCGCATAACCGTGAGCACCCAGACCAACCGGCTGCGCCCTTTGCCATCAACCAAATCGTGCACAAGAGCAACGACCGCTTAGAGCACGACATGGCGTTGTGCGTGAAGTACAAGGTGCCCATCATCATCACTTCGCTGGGCGCGCGTGAAGATGTGAATGCCGCTGCGCACAGCTATGGCGGCATCGTGTTGCACGACGTCATCAACAACAAGTTCGCCAAAAAAGCGATTGAAAAGGGCGCCGACGGCCTCATTGCTGTGGCGGCTGGCGCGGGTGGCCACGCAGGAGTGAAGAGCCCTTTTGCGTTGATTCAAGAAATTCGTGAGTGGTTTGATGGCCCTGTGGCGTTGAGTGGTTCTATTGCCACCGGTGGAGCCGTGTTGGCCGCACAGGCTATGGGGGCTGACTTTGCCTACATCGGCTCAGCCTTCATCGCCACCGAAGAGGCGCGTGCTGCGGATGACTACAAACAAGCCGTGGTCGATGGCAACTCGGACGACATCGTGTTGAGCAATTTGTTCACCGGTGTGCATGGCAACTACTTGGCGCCTTCCATTGTCAAAGCAGGGCTTGACCCAGAGCACTTGCCCGAGAGCGACCCCAGCCAAATGAATTTTGGTGGTGGCGCACAAAAAGCGTGGAAAGACATTTGGGGCTGCGGCCAAGGCATTGGCGCGGTGAAAGCGGTGGTGCCTGCGGCGGAATTGGTGGCGCGTTTGAAGCGCGAGTACCAAGCGGCCAAGCAGCGAATGACTGCATAAACACAGTCAAACAAAAAGCCGCTCGGTTCTTGAGCGGCTTTTCTATGTGCGAGTGATGCAAATTTAACGCAAGACCAACACTGGCACTGCCGCATGCGTCAACACTTGCTGCGTTTCGCTGCCCAGCAGTAAACGTTTGATGCCGCGGCGACCGTGCGAAGCCATCACAATCAAATCGGCTTTGTGTTTTTTAGCCGCTGCAATCAGTGCATCGGACACGATGTCTGACTTGACGACCACGGCCTTGGCGCTCACGCCTTTGGCTTTGGCTGATTTCACAACAGCATCCAACACCTTTTGTGAGGCGTCTGTCCAGCCTTTTTCAATTTTCGAAACTTCAGTGGCGCTCAATGGCAAGGAGCCTTCAAAGTAACTTTGTGGGTAACGCGGCGTCACCTTCACGGCAATCAGTTCGGCACCGCTCAAGGCTGCCAATTCGATGGCGCTGGCGATGGCCTTTTTGGACAAGGTTGAACCGTCTGTCGCGACCAAAATACGTTTGTACATAAACTGCTCCTTTTGTTGATTTCACTGCCAGCTTAACGTATCTCGCGCGTCTCGTGTTGATACACGTCAAGTTCTGGTTAGACGAAGCCGTTAGGCTACACCCCTTATGCATTCAGATACATCGATGGTTGAGCTGCTCGACGACCGCCAAGAGTGGTTGCGCTTTAGCCAACAACACAAAGCCACACAAGCGAACAGTGCGAACGACTGTTGGGATTCGCATGTGGTGATTCAAGGCATGCACTGCGCTGCTTGCGCCTTCACGGTGGAAGATGCCTTGATGTCAGTGCCGGGCGTGCAGTCGGTCGAGGTGAATGCGGCCACGCACCGCGCCAAAGTGGTGTGGTCTGAAGCCCAAGTCAAACCCTCGGCATGGATGGCTGCTATCAACAAGGCGGGCTATGGTGCCTTGCCTGCAGCCGACAGCAGCTTGCGCCAAGCGCGTCACGAAGAGGGGCGCCGTGCCTTGTGGCGTTGGTTGGTGGCTGGCTTTTGCATGATGCAGGTGATGATGTATGCGTACCCCGCTTACGTGGCAAAAGACGGCGACATCACACCCGACATGGTGTTTTTGTTGCGCTGGGCTTCGTGGGTGTTGACCTTGCCCGTGGTGCTGTTTTCGTGCGGGCCGTTTTTCAGCAACGCTATGCGCGACATTCGTGCGCAACGCGTGAGCATGGATTTACCGGTGGCCTTGGGCATGGTGATTACCTTTTTCCTCAGCTCTATCGCCACGTTCGAGCCCGAGGGCGTGTTTGGTGCCGAGGTGTATTACGACTCGCTCACCATGTTTGTATTTTTCTTGCTCACTGGCCGATGGCTAGAGCTGCGCGTGCGTGACCGCACGGCGGGGGCGCTGGAAGCATTGATGAACCGCTTGCCCGACAGCGTCGAGCGTCAGCTGCCCGGTGGTGCGTTTGAACTCGTGGCCGTGCGCCGTGTGATGGTGGGCGATGTGATTCGTGTCTCGCCCTCTGAGAGCTTCCCCGTCGATGGTGTGATTTTGCAGGGCCAAACCTTGGCCGATGAAGCTTTGCTCACGGGCGAATCGCGCCCGCAAGCGCGAGGCGTCGGCGACTCGGTGGTGGCGGGCAGCCACAATCTGAGCGGCATCGTCACGGTGCGTGTGGTGCAAGTGGGCGAGGGCACGCAGTTTTCGCAAATCGTGTCTTTGATGGAAAACGCGTCGCTGCAAAAACCGCGTTTGGCACAGTTGGCGGACCGCATTGCCAAACCCTTTTTGATTGGGGTGTTGGTGTTGGCCGCGCTGTCGGCTGTGTATTGGTGGCCCACCAACCCCGGCCACGCCTTGATGGTGGCGGTTGCGGTGTTGGTGGTGACCTGTCCGTGCGCCTTGTCGCTGGCCACGCCTGCTGCCATGTTGGCTGCGGCTGGCAACCTAGCGCGCCACGGCGTGTTGGTGCGAAACCTGCAAGCCTTGGAGTCCTTGGCTGAAATTGATACGGTGATTTTTGATAAGACCGGCACGCTCACCCAAGACGGCCAACGCATCACGCAGGTGATGACGGTAGAGGGCGTGACGCCTGAATACGCCTTGGGCTTGGCTGCTGCGTTGGCCAAGCATTCTTTGCATCCGTTGTCACGCGCCTTGGTCAAAGCGCATGAGTCATCTGGTTCAGGCACGGCACCTGACGCACAAGATGTAAACGAAAGAATTGGTCTGGGGCTTGAAGGTCGCGTGGAAGGTTTGCTGCGCTTGGGATCCGCCTCGTTTTGTACCCCAAAAACCAAGGGAATACCCGATCGAGCGCAGGTTTGCCAAGTACACTTATGCACTGAAAACGAGTGGCTCGCGAGCTGGCAATTGTCTGAAGATGTTCGTGCGGATGCAGTGCAAACCGTGCAAGCGTTGAAAGATTTGGGTGTCAATGTGTGGTTGCTTTCTGGCGACCGCCCAGAGTCAGCACAACAGGTGGCTCAAAAGGTCGGCATTACTCAAGCATTTGGGGCGTGCACACCGCAAGACAAGCTCTCACGCATGCAAGCTGCGCAGTCGCAAGGCGCGCGGGTGGTGATGGTGGGCGATGGTCTGAATGATGGCCCTGTCTTAGCCGGTGCGCATGTGTCGATGGCATTTGGCAACGCTGTGCCCTTGGCGCAGTCCAAATCAGACTTGGTCTTGATGGGTGGCAGCTTGTTGGTGGTGGCGCAAAGCGTCAAGTTGGCCAGACATACCCTGCGGGTGGTCAAGCAAAACTTGGTGTGGGCCGCGGCTTACAACGCGGTGTGTGTGCCCTTGGCTGTGGTGGGCTTGTTGCCTGCTTGGTTGGCTGGTTTGGGAATGGCGTTGAGCTCGTTGTGGGTCGTGTTGAACTCTTTGCGACTCACCAAAGGATTTTGATGGATATCTTGTATTTGTTGATTCCACTGTCGGTCTTGTTGGTGCTTTTTATCTTGGGTGGCCTCTGGTGGGCCATTCACAAAGGCCAATTTGACAGCGTGGAGCAAGAAGGCGAGCGTATTCTTCGTAACGATTGATTTGAATCAATAACTTTTTGAAGTTATTTGAGGATACTGGTTTGAAAAATGAAAGGTGACCGATGAACTCATCACAGCACGCCGTTTACAACGACTCAGTTGTACGGCAGTTTTCCATCATGGCGGTGGTTTGGGGCGTGGTTGGCATGTTGGTAGGCGTGATCATCGCCTCTCAACTGGCTTGGCCCGAACTGAACTTTGGTATCCCTTGGTTGACTTATGGCCGCTTGCGTCCGTTGCACACCAATGCAGTGATTTTTGCGTTTGGCGGTTGCGCTTTGTTTGCGACCAGCTACTACGTGGTGCAACGCACATGCCACACAGCCTTGTTCTTGCCTAAGTTGGCCGCCTTCACTTTCTGGGGTTGGCAACTGGTTATCTTGGCCGCTGCGGTCAGTCTGCCCTTGGGTTTCACCCAGGGTAAGGAATACGCTGAGCTCGAGTGGCCTATCGACATCTTGATTGCTGTGGTTTGGGTTTCCTACGCTGTGGTGTTCTTCGGTACGGTTGGTACGCGAAAGGTCAAACACATTTACGTGGCCAACTGGTTCTACGGTGCGTTCATCATTGCAGTGGCCTTGTTGCACATCGTTAACAGCGCTGCTATCCCCGCGGGCATGATGAAGTCTTACTCTGCCTATGCTGGCGCGCAAGATGCCATGGTGCAGTGGTGGTACGGCCACAATGCGGTGGGCTTTTTCTTGACCGCTGGCTTCTTGGGCATGATGTACTACTTCATCCCTAAGCAAGCGGGTCGCCCTGTGTACTCGTATCGCCTGTCGATCGTTCACTTCTGGGCTTTGATCTTCACTTACATGTGGGCGGGTCCTCACCACTTGCATTACACCGCG
>CANGOY010000078.1 GCA_947455585.1 Comamonadaceae bacterium | reverse complement strand
CCGAGCTGCCTTTGTAGGGCACGTGTGTCATGTCCACGCCCGCCATGTATTTGAACAATTCACCCGCCATGTGGTACGGCGTACCGTTGCCAGACGACGCAAAGTTGAGCTTGCCTGGTTTGGACTTGGCCAGCGCGATGAGCTCGCTCACATTTTTCGCAGGTACGGATGGGTGAACCACCAACAGCAAGTTGGAGTAGTTCACAGGGGCGATGCCTACAAAGTCTTTCATCAACGCGAAAGGCTTTTTAGGAATGAGTGACTCGTTCACCGTCTGGGTGTTGGACATCATCAACAAGGTGTAGCCGTCAGCGGGTGACTTGGCTGCAAAGTCGGTGCCGATGATGGAGCCTGCGCCTGGTTTGTTGTCAATCACAAAAGGCTGCTTGAGCTCATCGGTCAAGCGCTGGGCCATGAAACGTGCGTAGTTGTCGGCAGGGCCACCGGCTGCAAAGGGCACCACGATTTTGACGGGGCGGTTGGGATAGCTTTGCGCATTTTGCGCATGCGCGAGGCCAGAGCCCATCGCCAAACCAAGTGCCATGAGTTTGAAGGTGCGTGAAAGTTTTAGCATGAGTTGTCTCCGTTAATCTACTTTGCCGATGCGCCCGACGAGTGCGCTCATCTCTTTGGCGTCGGCTTGCACAAAGCGCTCAAAGTCAGCCGCGTCTTGGTACATGAACGAGGTGCCAGAGGCTGTCAACGCGCCGACGGCGCGTGAATCTTGCGCGGCAAACTTAGCGGCTTGGCGCAAGCTGTCCACCACGGCAGCAGGTGTGTCTGCCGGCACAAACATGCCAGACCATTGCGAGTATTGAATGGGCACGCCCAACTCTTTGAAGCTCGGTACATCGGGCATGCTGGCCAAGCGGCCTTCGCCCCAATGCGCCAAGGCACGCAAGCGGCCCGCTGCAATTTGTTGCTTCACACTGGCGGGTCCGGTGGACACAGCATCAATTTGGCCGCTGAGCAAGGACATGACTGCGGGTGCTGCACCCGTGTAGGGCACGTGCAGCATGAAGGTGTTGGTGGCTACTTTGAGCTGCTCCATCGGTACGTGCATGGTGCCGTAGTTGCCAGATGAGCCAAACGAAATTTTTCCTGGATTGGCCTTGGCGTAAGCGATGAACTCAGCATAGTTTTTCCAAGGGCTGTCGCTGCGCACCACCAGCACGGTGGGGTCGGCGGTAAAGCGTGCAATGGGTTTGAGCTGGCTCACCTGAAACATGGGCGCGCGTTGCAAAATTTTGTCTGCCTCGGGCAACACCACGAGCGAGGACAGCGACATGAGCACGGTGTAGCCATCACCTTTGGACTTGGCCACTTGCGTCATGCCGATGCCGCCGCCTGCACCCCCTTTGTTTTCAACAATCATGGGCTGTTTCAGGTAACGCGCCATGGCTTCAGCCACAGGGCGGCCTACCGTGTCAGCCACGCCACCGGGGGGGAACGGCACCACCATGGTGATGGGTTTCGTGGGGTAGGTCTGAGCGACGGCGCTAAAGCTACACATCGCAGCCATTGCAACGCTCAGCCCGGCACGCATCCATTGACGTCGGTCCATGTCTTGTCTCCTTCGATTTTTTGACGAGCAGGTCAGGCGAATGCCTGCCTGCTTTTTTTAGTTTTAAACGAAGCGGTTTTCGATGCTGCCCACGCCGTCAATTTCGACGCGGATGACATCGCCTTTGGCGATGTAGCGCGGTGGGGTCAAGCCCATGCCCACGCCAGCAGGTGTCCCTGTGGCGATGATGTCGCCGGGATAGAGCGTGATGCCGCGTGAGATGGTTTCAATCAAGGTGGGGATGTCGAAAATCATGTTTTCGGTGGGGCCGTCTTGGCGTAATTCGCCGTTGACCCAGCAACGCACGCGGGTGTTGCGGCCATCGACTTCGTCAGCCGTGACAATCCATGGCCCCATGGGGCAGAAGGTGTCAAACGACTTGCCCATGTCCCATTGTTGGTGGCGCATTTGCACGTCGCGTGCGGTCACGTCGTTGACCACGGTGTAGCCAAACACATGGCTCATGGCATCGGCGTGACTGATGTTTTTGCCGCCTTTGCCAATGACCACAGCCAGCTCGGCTTCATAGTCAATTTGGTCGGAGATGGCAGCACCCGGCAGATGCACATCGTCTTTAGGACCCACCACGCACTCTGGCACTTTGGTGAAGACGATGGGCCAAGCCTTGGTGTCGGTGTTGCTGTCTTTGAAGACGGAGGCTTGCAGCTCTTTGGCATGTGCGTGGTAGTTGCGGCCGACGCACCACACGTTGCGGCGAGGCACAGGCAGGGGTGCTTCGAGGTGAACGTGCGTGATGTCGTGCGGTGTGCCAGCCAACTCGGGCAGTGCATGGCCAGCAACGAGTGCATCAATGATGGGCTGAGCGCCGTGATGGGCTTGGTCTTCGGTGAGTGCAAAGGCGGTGACGTGTTTGCCGTCGGCAGACACTTGGCCTACATGACGTTGACCGTTGAGCTTGAAAGTAGCGATGCGCAAATTGTTCTCCTGAAATGAAACATTGGTTTGTGTTGGACCAATTTAATTCATCATAGGGAGGGTGTGTCTTTAAGCAAGACACACACGAGACACGCAGCTGGCGTGGCTTAGCGCTCTAAAGCTTCCCAAACGCGATAGGCCGCATACGCATCGTTGGCGGCATATACCAGCTGCGATTCGCTCAAGCGCAAATTGGCCCAGTTGCTGGTTGCGGCCTTTTTTGACTTCTGAAAACGCTGGTTAAACAGAACCGCCACCGCGCCCTTGACGCCCACTTCTTTGCGATAGCCCTGGGCTTTGAAAATGGTGTTGAGCTCCAAAATGCCAGCAGGTTCGACGCCAAATTTTTGGATGATGCGTTTGCGGTCATCGCCCAATCCAAAGCCTGCTTTGGCAATGCCAGGGTGCGCCAGTAAGTCGGCGGCCACAGCGCGGCATTCGGGGTCGTGTAGTTGAAATACCCACGCACGTTCACCCGTAGAGAGCTGCAACACATGCGGGCCGTCTGACGCTTCGCCCACGCGGAAGGTGGGTTTGGATTCGGTGTCAAAGCCCCATGCGCGTGAAGCCACCAAGGCATCGCGTGCGAGCTGCGCTTGTTTGCCTGTGTTGACCAAGGTGATGCGGTCAAGCCCCAAGCGCTCAAACGGTGGGAGCAGGGCGATGGCTTCTTTGTCGGGGGTGTCTAGGCGTTGTGTCATGTGTGGCTCAAGGGATATCAACGCTTCTTAGACTTGTGTGCGGTTTTCTTGTTTTTCTCAATCGCCTCTTTGCGAACGGCGCGCTCAGCGTCTGCAATTTTTCCTTCGGCCAGCCAAGCCGCAAATTCATCTGGCGTTTCTAGCGTGACGCGGCCCAGCGCAGCTGTGCGGAAATCGTGGATGACGATGTGTGCAGATTTAGTGGTGTTGATGCGGCCGCCGCTTTGCACCGCGCCGCGTTTGCGGCCAATGGCCTCCAACATTTCTTCATCGGTGTGGCTGGCCACGTCGTCGATGTTGTAGCGCTGGTGCAGCACGTCGGGGTAGTGGGGAATGAGGTAGTTGAGCAGCTCAAGAGCGACGGTTTCTTCGTCAAACGCGTTCACGCCAATGGCGCCGCTGGCGGCGAGGTTGAAGCCGCTTTGCTCGACGATGATGCGCGGCCACAGCACGCCGGGTGTGTCGTACAAATAAAAGTCATCGGCCAAGGCGATGCGTTGCTCAATTTTGGTCACGCCGGCTTCGTCGCCCGTCTTGGCTGCGCGCTTGCCTTTGAGCGTGTTGATGAGGGTGGACTTGCCCACGTTGGGGATGCCGCAAATGAGCACGCGCATGGGCTTGACCATGCCGCCGCGGTTGGGCGCGAGTTGTTGACAGGCGTCAATCAGCGCTTTGGCGGGCGAGGTCATGCTTGTGTCCAGGCCAATGGCGCGCACGCCTGGCATAGCGTTGTAATGAGCCAGCCATAGGGCGGTGCGGGCGGGGTCGGCCAAGTCTTGCTTGCTCAGCACTTTGAGGGCGGGTTTGGTTTTGATGAGCTCGGCCAACATGGGGTTGGCGCTAGAGCCGGGCAAGCGGGCATCGAGCATTTCGATGACGACGTCAATCTCTTTGATGCGCTCCCCAATCGCTTTGCGCGTGAGGTGCATGTGTCCGGGGAACCATTGAATCGCCATAAAAGAGTCGCTACTGACCTGAGGGTGAAAGTGTGTGATTGTCGGTCACGAATGGTGGGCCAGTTCTTGCAACCGCACATGCACGTCATCCGTTAAATCGACGGGTTGCTGATGTTTGGCTTTGAGGTAGTGCGCTGTGAACACATCAAAGTAGGCGTTGAGGGCTTGTGCAGCCAGCGTGTCGTTCGTCAGCTCTAGGCACATGGCGCCCACTTCGGCGGTGCAAAAGTGCGCTTCGCTTTGTGAGCGGCGCAGGGTGTAGCGCGAGAGTTGTTCGGGGTGAAGGCTGAGCACGGGGAAGTTTTGCAGGTAGGGGCTTTTGCGAAACATCTTGCGGGCTTCGTCCCATGTGCCGTCTAGCAGGATGAAGAGCGGGCGCTTGTCCGTCGTGTGGTTCACTTCATGCACCACGCGTGTGGCTTCGGCGAACTCAGCTGGAAACACCACATAGGGTTGCCATTGCGTGTCGCTCAACAGAGTGAGCAATGCGGGGTCTACCTCGGTGCGCGCCCAGCCAAACGCAAAGGTGTCGGCCACCACATCGGCAATCAGCCAGCCGGTGTTGCTGGGCTTGAGTGGCTCGATGTCGGCCATGAGCAAACACATGCCTGCGCGCGTGGGCACGTCGGGGCGCAAGGTGCAGATGCAATGGGTGGGGACTAGGCGGCAGCCGCTGCAGCGTTCGCCTTTGGGGCCGCCACGGGCTAGAAAGGGTTTGACGCTGCGGGCGAGGCGCGATGCGCGGAGGCGGGAAACCGCGTGGGGCAAGTAGACGGACACGACTGGGGAAGTTGACGGCTGGAGCGGTGGCTATTGCTGGGTAGCGAAAGCTTATTCAGACACATTGCACTCGCGGCGCAAGAGCGACAGCGCATCGTGCAGTTTATAGTCGTGGTCGCTCTCTAACGTGTCCAGTGACTCGTCGATGAATGCTTCCCACATGTCGATGTAATCGTCTTGATGCTCAGCCGGTGCGTTGGCTTGGATGAATTCAGTAGCCAACGCAGCTTGCACACCTGATTTACGAATTTTGCGAATCAGCGTGGCTGCGGTTTTTTCGGTCAGCAATGTTTTGCCTGTGCTGCCCGTGGCAATGCACAAGAAGAGCGTGAGCAACGAGCTGTCATCGCTGTGGCCGCCAGTGGCTTTGGTCCACGCGGCAGAGGTTTGGCGGTCGAAGTGGTCAACCTCAGACAAACCATCTTCCAGCCAAAAATAACGACCCACAAAAGCGGGCGTTTGGTTGAACAGCTTTTGGCATGTGATGGCACTGTCCAAAATTTTGGGCAAGTCGGCTTCGACGCTTTGTCGCACTTGCTCGACTGCAGCTTTGAACTCAGCAGGCAAGTTTTTAGGCGCAGCCAAGTTGATGGTTTTGGTGGCGCTGGGTTTGCGCAGGGTGGCGATGATTTTTTGAAAGGCCACCCAGTCTGGCATTTCTTTGTGTTTGGTGGCTGCTGCCAACAAGGCGGTGCGAATGACGGCTTCGGCATCGCAGCCGGCTTCTTCTAAATCATCCGCGTGCAGGCCCAGCTCGTCGGCCATCCAAATGGCTGCGTCTATGACGTGGGCCACTTGTTGGCGCTTTGCCAGCTCGGCTTGGTATTCGGCCAAATTGCAGAGCGACCATTTGGCCAATTGCGGGATGTGTTTGTCGCTAAAGCCACCATGCTCGTTCATGCCAAAGTGCGTGTTTTGCGGCATGACGATGAGGGCTTTGAGCATGTCTGATGCGGCCTTGGAGCGCGACATGAACGAGTGTTCGCGCAAGTGCTCGGCGGCTTTGCGCAAATCGCCGCCGCTTTGAATTTGCAGCGTGAGACTGACCATGTTGACGATGCGGTCCTTGGCTTTTTCCAGCTCTGGGCGCAAGAACTCACTGCCAAAGTAACGCGCAATTTGCACCATGCCTTTGGGCGCATCGGTTTGGATGGCGTCTAACTTGGCTTGGTCCAACACGCCGTGTTGCACGCCATAGGCAACGGCCTTTTCAAAGAAAGGGCGGTCATCAAAAAGGGCAACAGATTGCGTCATGGTCTATACGTTTAGATGGCTGACTCTTCGTCAGAGTCACGCGCAGCTGGCGTGGCTTGGCCACGGTCGGTGGCGCTGGTTTCCACGCGGTCATCGTCTTCTTCCTCGTCTTCTTCAGACAGGCCTGCATCGTGGGCGCGCGCTTTGGCGCGCAGCACCAAGAGCATCTCGATGAAGAGGTCTGGAATTTTGTGACGCAATATCCACGCGAGTTGCATCCAGTCTTGGTCGGCCACTTCGTCTTCTTCGACACGGGGCTTCACATAAGCCGAGCCGAGCAGGGCGCTTTCAGTCAGCATGTCGCCATCGTCTTCCATGGTGTCAAACGTGCCGGTGCGGGCAAATGCTTCGATGCGGCTCCACTTTTCGCTGAAGTAGTCGGCCAGCGCTTCAGCGCCGCCTTCTAAATCGCCAATGGCGGTGAGGAACTCAACCGTGTCTGCGTCTTCGCGAAAGATGATGGAGTTCATCATGCCGCGCAAGTGAGTGCGTGTGAGGTCTTTGTATTGTTTTTCAATCACCACGGCGCGGGCAAATTGCTCGGGCGTGACCAGCAGGTTGATGACCGATTCTTTAGACGTGTCGTACTCACGAATCACAGCCAAGATGTCTTTGGGTGGTAACTGCTCCAGCACCACCATGAGCGCTTGGTCGCCCTCGGCATCGGCCAGCTCGACCAACGCAGCTTCAGCGCCAGTGATGTCACCTGCGGCGATGAGGCTTTGGGTTTTGGTAATCAGTGCAATGGCATTTGTTTTATCGGTCATGGGGTCACCTGTTTATTCTTTGCTGTCGAAGCCTTGTTCAACCATCCACGCGTTGCCTGCTTCTTCGCGTTCACGGGCTTCGCGCTCTTCGTCGTGTTCGGCTTGGTCACCGCGCTCGACGTTTTGCAAATCTTCATCGGCATCAGCGTCGTTTGACTGTGCGCTGGCTCGCATAGGCGTGCCGTGCATGTATTCGAGTGCAGCGGCCACGGTCATGAACCATGCTCCCACGGGCTCGGCCAAGATTTGATTCACCATGGGTTGTGCCCAAGGTGCAATGCGCACGCCTTCAGACAAGGCCTCCCAGCTCAACAAATCGTCCGCATCGCGTGTGATGAAGTGAGCCATCAACTCGGGTTCATGAAACTCAAAGGCTTGGTGTAAGACCACGGCCACCATCTCGGGGCTGAGGTCCATCATTTGCAACAAAAAGTCCAGCTCTTTGCGTTTTTCAGTCAAGCGCTTGTCGAGGATGTAGTGGCCTTCGGAGTCTGAGTTGAGGTCGTCCAACTCGGCTTGGTAAGCAGAGCGCAGCTCTTGGAAGAATGGGGAAATGCTCATGATGCTTTATTCAAAACTTGCTGAAAGTAGCCTTGCCAAATTTCGCGTGCGGTTTCTGCGGGGTCGTCCAGCAGGTTGCGGCGGCGGTTGTCGTCATAGGCTTTGCGTTTGTCGTCGTCTGACAGCACGTCGTAGGCCTCTTGCACTTCGCGAAAACGCGCAGGCGCATCGGGGTCGCTGTTGCGGTCCGGATGAAACTGCGAGGCTTTTTGGCGGAACGCTTTTTTGATGTCCGACAGCGTGGCATCGCTTTTGAGACCTAAGGCGGCGTAGTGTTCAGACACGTGAAACTCTTGTTGAATTACAGAGGTTGCTTGAGGCGAATTTCTTCCACCTTGACAGGGCCCATGGGCACGGTCTTGGCGCT
>CANGOY010000077.1 GCA_947455585.1 Comamonadaceae bacterium | reverse complement strand
TGGCACCACCTGCATTGGCTCAGCGTGCTGGCGCAACAAGGCAGCTACACCGCGGCGGCAGCTCGACTGGGTGTGAGCAAGGCGGCGATGAGTCAGCGCATCGCCGAGCTAGAACGCGCTGCGCGTGTGCCCCTGGTGCAGCGCACCACCCGGAGCGTGCGTTTGACCGAGGCGGGGCAGCGGCTGGTGGACGACACCCGTGCTTCGTTTGAACAAATCGAACACAGCTTTGCCCAAGTGCGCGACTTAGCGGGTGTGCCCAGCGGCTTGTTACGGGTGACCGCGCCAGTAGCGTTTGCGCGGCAGCAACTGGCCCCGCGCTTGGCTGACTTCTTGCGCGAATACCCAGACGTGCGGTTGGAGTTGGACATGTCGGACCGGCTCAGCACCTTGGCGACGGAGGGTTTTGACTTGGCCATTCGTCACACCGCCCGCCCGCCCGACACGCATGTGGCTTGGACTTTGTGCAGCACGCATTCGGTGTTGGTGGCCAGTAAAACGTATTTACGCCGCGCGGGTACGCCGCAAACGCCCTCTGATTTGCAAGCGCACAACTGCTTGCATTACCTGCGCGCGCAAGACACGCCCACCTGGACGCTGGCGCGTGTGAAGTCCAAAAACAAAGACGAGCGCATCACCGTACCCGTGACGGGGCAGTTGGCAGCGAACAACAGCGAGGCTTTGCGCGAGGCTGCGCTGACGGGTCTGGGCATTGCGTTGCTACCCGACTTCAGCGCACAAGCGTTGCTGCAACAAGGCAAGTTGGTGCGGGTGTTGTCCGACTGGCAGCCTGTGGGTGCATTTGCCGAGCAGCTGTATGCCATTCGTCCTTATTCACCCCACGTACCGCGCGCAGTGACCGCGTTTGTGGATTACTTGCGCCAGTCGCTGGCTGGCGGTTTTGCAGCTTAGTGCCTTGGGCAACTTTCTTGCGCTTGGGCAAACGTGGACATTTGAAAACAGGTAACCTCGTGGCCATTAACTTTTAAAAACTTGAAAAGAGGCTTGTTATGACCGTTCGACTCCACGCTGCCGATGGCTTTGAATTACCCGCCTATGTGGCTCACCCCAAAGGTGCGCCCAAAGGTGCCATCGTCGTGGTGCAAGAGATTTTTGGTGTCAACGCACACATTCGTGAAGTGGCCGACGGCTACGCCGCACAAGGTTATTTGGCCGTGGCGCCCGCCACGTTCCACCGCGCCAAACATGGCGTGGAGTTGGGCTACACGGCAGACGACATGCAGGCTGGCATGGTGTTGAAAACAGCGGTCGATGGCATGCCCGCACCTGGCGTGATGGCCGACATTCAAGCGGCAGTCGACTACGCGGCCAAGATGAGTGGCGGCAAAGTGGGTATCGTGGGCTACTGCTGGGGCGGCTTGCTGACTTGGCGTGCTGCCGAGATGGTGACAGGACTGAGCGCCGCAGTGCCTTACTACGGCGGTGGTTCAACCACAGACGAAGAAATTGCGCGCCACCCCCATTGCCCCGTGTTGGCGCACTATGCCGAACAAGACCATTGGATTCCTTTGGACACCGTGGAAAAGTTCAAGCACGCACACCCTGAAGTTGAGGTGCATTTGTACCCAGCTGACCACGGGTTTAACTGCGACCACCGCGGTGCCTATCAAGAAGAGTCGGCCAAGCTGGCTTTGCGACGCACCTTGGCGTTCTTTGCCAAGCACGTCGGCTAAGCGTTATTCGAGAGGCGTGTGTCTGCGTGCGCGACGCAGCACACCCGTGGCAGCATGAAACAAGGCCACCACCACAAAGCAACCCATGAAGTCACCCATTGCCATGGCGGCGCTCTTTTGCCACAGCTCATCGCTGGTGGTGACGCCTTGGCTCCAGTAAAGCCAGTTGTGCACCACACCATTGAGCACACTGGCCGCCAATGACAGCAGCACAATGTGGTGATAGCGCAAGTTGCTGAGGTCTTGGCGAATGTTCAGCAGGCGCATCAAGCCAAAGGCAGCGATGGGGTAAGTCATCAAACTCACGACGGCGAAGTAGACGATAGAGGTCATAGCCTTGTCAGGCCAAATGCCTGCGCCTAGGTAAATGCTCACCACGAGCAAGCCCACGATGGCTGGCAAGCGCCCAACCAACACAGCCAGCAGCTTGACGCCCGCAGGTAAAAACAACAGGCTGATGCCTGCCGAATAAACAAACTGCTCGTCAAAATATTGATTCAACCGAAATGACAGGCTAAACAAAATACCCGAAGTTACTGCTGTAGCAACGTGCGACCAGCGAACTTCGGGCAGTTGAATCATGACAAACCGTGCAGTTTTTTAGCGGCGTCAATGGCGAAGTAGGTGAGCACACCATCTGCGCCTGCGCGTTTGAAAGCGAGCAAGCTTTCCATCATGACCGCGTCATGGTCTAGCCAGCCGTTTTGAGCGGCGGCTTTGAGCATGGCGTATTCGCCACTGACTTGGTAGGCGAAGGTTGGCACTTTGAATTCGTCTTTGACGCGGCGCACCACGTCGAGGTAGGGCATACCTGGTTTGACCATCACCATATCGGCGCCTTCGGCGATGTCCAATGCGACTTCGCGCAGAGCTTCGTCGGTGTTGCCGGGGTCCATTTGGTAGACCTTTTTGTCGCTCTTGCCTAGGTTGGCGGCAGAACCCACGGCGTCCCGGAAAGGGCCGTAAAACGCGCTGGCGTATTTGGCGCTGTAAGCCATGATGCGGGTGTGAATGTGGCCGCGTGCTTCTAGTGCTTGGCGAATCGCGCCAATCCTGCCGTCCATCATGTCGCTGGGCGCCACGATGTCCACGCCTGCGTCGGCTTGCGTCATCGCTTGTTTGACCAACATGTCGGTGGTGACGTCGTTCAAGATGTAGCCCGTGTCGTCCAGCAAGCCGTCTTGGCCGTGGCTGGTAAAGGGGTCCAGTGCCACATCGGTCATCACGCCCAGTTCGGGAAAACGTTTTTTCAGCTCGCGCACCACATGGGGCACAAGCCCGTCGGGGTTGGTGGCCTCCATGCCATCGGGTGTTTTGAGGTGGCTGCTGATGACGGGGAATAGTGCCATCACAGGAATACCCAGCTTGACGCATTGCTCGGCCACTGGCAACAACAAGTCCAAGCTGAGTCGTTCAACGCCGGGCATAGAAGCCACGGCTTCGCGGCGCTTTTCGCCTTCGAGCACGAAGACGGGGTAAATCAAATCGTTCGCGCTCAGGGCGTGTTCGCGCACCAAGCGGCGGGTGAAGTCGTCACGGCGCAAACGGCGAGGGCGGTTGGCGGGGAAGGATGCGAATGGGTGTTGCATGGGTGAAATTGTGCCTGTTTGTGCGTATCGCCTACGCGCGGGTGTCGTATTAGCCCCATTGAGCATCGACCCAGTGTTTGCTAAATTGCTTTCGGGCAGCTTGCTGCTCCCCGCTTTTCCTCCCTAGGCGGGCGCTTTGTGCAACACAGCGCAAGGTGACTTGGCCCGACCTTGTGTCGGGCTTTTTTTGAGCGCGGCTAAACTGGTCGCATGCTATTTATCAAATCCTTTCACATCATCCTCGTGGCCAGCTGGTTTGCGGGCTTGTTTTACTTGCCTCGAATTTTTGTGAACTTGGCCTCCGTTCCCGAAGGCTCTGACGCCGAAGAAGCCCGCTTGCTGCTGATGGCGCGAAAGTTGATGCGTTTCACCACGCTCTTAATGCTGCCAGCCGTGGCCTTGGGTTTGGTGCTGTGGCTGTATTACGGCATTGGCTTGGTTGGCGTAGGCAATGGTTGGATGCATGCCAAGCTCACCATCGTGTTGCTGGCGCTGGGCTACCACCATGGCTGCGGTCGCTTGCTGCGTAAGTTTGAAGCGCGCACCAACACACGCGGCCATGTGTGGTACCGCTGGTTCAACGAGATTCCCGTGGTCTTGTTGACCATCGCTGTAATCTTGGTGGTCGTCAAACCTTTCTAAAACACGCGTTGGCCCATGCGTAAAACCTCCGCCTGGCCCCTCTCGCAAATTTGCGTGGCGCTCATCGTCTACGCCAGTTTGTATCCGTTTGACCATTGGCGTGACCAAGGTATCTGGACGTGGTCATTTTTGACAGCGCCTTGGCCCAAATATTGGTTAGGCTTTGACGTGGTGGCCAATGTTCTGGGCTACGCACCGCTCGGCTTCTTTTTGACTTTGAGCGCCATGCGCATGGGCTGGCAAACGCGAGAGGTGTTGCTCTCCACATTGGCGGCTGCTGTGTTGTCGTTGACCATGGAAGGCTTGCAAAGCTACCTGCCTGCACGCGTACCGTCATTGCCAGATTTTTTGCTCAACACCTTGGGTGCCTTCATGGGAGCGGTGTTGGCCAATTCGTTGGAGCACTTGGGGCTTCTGCGCCGCTGGAGCCAGTTCCGTGAGCGCTGGTTTGTGCGTGATGCCTACATGGCCTTGGTGTTGATGGCGGTGTGGCCCGCTGCCTTGTTGTTTCCAGTGGCCGTGCCGTTGGGGTTAGGCCAAGTGTGGGAGCGAGTGGAAGACACGCTGACCAGTGCTTTTGAGGCGACGCCATTTGAAGATTGGATTCCTCTTCGTGCGTTTGAGCTTGAGCCCTTGCTGCCAGGTGCTGAGCTGTTGTGCGTGATGTTGGGTTTGTTGGTGCCGTGCTTGCTGGGCTTTGGGGTCATTCGCCAAGCGGGGCAGCGCTTTTTGTATTTGTTGCTGGTACTGGGTATGGCGCTGGGCATGAGTGCTTTGTCGGCGGCACTGAGCTACGGCCCCGTGCACGCATGGACTTGGCTGGATTTGCCGGTCATGCTGGGCTTGGTGTTTGGTTGTGTCGTGGCTTTGATGTTCTTGCCCTTGTCGGCTCGCACGGCTTGGGCGTTTTTGTTGCTCGCTGTGTTGGTGCAGCAAAGCGTGCTCAATCAATCGCCAGAAAGTGCCTATTTCGCGCAAACCTTGCAAACCTGGGAGCAGGGGCAGTTCATTCGGTTCCACGGTTTGGTGCAGTGGGTGGGTTGGCTTTGGCCCTATGCCGTATTGATGCTGGCGCTGGTGCGTCTGTCGCGTGAGCGCAGCACGCAAAACTAAAATCCTTTCATGACACACGCCTCGTACTACAAACACCACATTTTTTTCTGCCTGAATCAACGTGACAACGGCCAAGATTGCTGCGCCAATCACGGTGCGCAAGACGCGTTTGACCACTGCAAAGCCCAAGTCAAGGCGGCGGGTCTTGCAGGTGTGGGCGGTGTGCGCGTGAATAAGGCGGGCTGCTTAGACCGCTGCGCCGGTGGCCCTGTGGCGGTGGTGTATCCAGAAGGTGTTTGGTACACCGTGATGGACAAGGACGATGTGAATGAGATTGTTGAAAGCCATTTGAAAAACGGCCAAGTGGTGGAGCGCTTGGTGGTGCCTGCCAACGTGGGGCGCTAAGACATGAATTCACAAACCCAAAAAATCACGCTGCAAGGCGAAGCGGGCGTCATCGAAGCTTTGCGCGACGAGCCAGAAGGCGCCTCACGCGGCGTGGCCGTGGTGGCGCATCCGCATCCTCTGTTTGGCGGCACGATGGACAATAAAGTGGTGCAAACGCTGGCGCGTGCCTTTGTGCAATGCGGCTGGACGGTGGTGCGTTTCAACTTTCGCGGCGTGGGCGCTTCCGCTGGCGAGCACGATGCAGGCGCCGGTGAAGCACGCGACTTTTTGAGCGTGGTCGAACAGGTGGCACCCAGTGGCCCGTTGGCGATAGCTGGCTTTTCGTTTGGCTCGTTTGTGGCCAGCCATGCATTGGCTGAATTGCAGGCGCATCGCGCGATTGAAAAAGTCGTGTTTGTGGGCACGGCGGCGCAACGCTTTACGGTGGCCCCTGTTGCGCCAGAACTGCACGACAAAACCCTGGTGGTGCATGGCGAGCAAGACGACACCGTGTCACTCGCCTCGGTCATGGATTGGGCTCGCCCACAAAGCCTGCCTGTGACGGTGGTGCCAGGTGGTGGTCATTTCTTTCATGGACAATTGCCGCTTCTCAAGAATTTAGTGGTGCGCCATTTGCAGGGTTAAGACCTTTAGGCGCTCACGCGGCGTTTGCATGTGCAGCCCCCCCCCAATTCATTGACCCATTTTTCATCTGAAGACAGCCATGACACGATTTCTGCGCACCACATTGATTGGTTTTTTGATGGGCTTGCTTGGCGTGTTTCAGGCGCAGGCTCAAGTGCCTCAACCGCCTGAAATTGCCGCACGTGCCTATTTGCTGGTGGATTTGACGGCGCAGCAAACGCTGGCTGAGTTGGATGCAGACAAGCCGATAGAGCCAGCTTCGCTAACCAAGCTGATGACGGCCTACATCGTGTTTGATGCGCTCAAGGCAAAAAAAATAACCCTACAACAAACCTTTGGCGTGAGCGAGCGCGCTTGGAAGATGCCAGGTTCGCGCATGTTCATCGACCCCAAGATGAAGGTGCCAGTGGAAGACCTCGTCAAAGGCATGATTGTTCAGTCGGGCAACGATGCCACCATGGCGCTGGCCGAAGGCGTGGGCGGCACGGTGGAGCACTTTGTGCAAATGATGAACGCCCAAGCCAAAGTGCTGGGCATGAAGTCCACCGGCTACAAAAACCCAGAAGGTTTGACCGAGCCGGGTCACACCACCACCGCGCGTGACTTGAGCATCTTGGCTGGCCGTTTGATGCAAGACTTCCCCGATTACGTGGGCTACTACGCCATCAAAAAATACCGTTACCCCGGCACACCGGCGGCGAATGAGAGCAACCGCAACTTGCTGTTGTTCCGCGACCCCAGCGTGGATGGCTTGAAAACAGGCCACACTGATGCTGCAGGCTTTTGCTTGATTGCGACGGCTAAGCGTGAAGCGCCCGGTGTGGGCCAGCGCCGCCTGTTGTCCATCGTGTTGGGTGCATCTAGCGAGAACGCCCGTGCCACCGAGTCTCAAAAGCTGTTGAATTGGGGCTACACCGCGTTCGATGCCATCAAGCTCTTTGATGCCAACCAAGCCGTGGTTGCGCCCAATGTCTGGAAGGGGCGTGGCAGTCAAGTGAAACTGGGCCGCTTTGCGCCCATTGTGGTGGCGGTGCCCGCGGGCGCTGCGGGCCGCATCCAAACCCAAGTGGCCCGCCCAGAGCCCTTGGTGGCGCCGCTGAGCCGCGGCCAAGTCGTGGGCGCTTTGAAGGTTACTTTGGACCAAAAGCCGCTGGTCGACGTGCCTTTGTTGGTGCTTGAGACTGTTGAGCAAGCTGGCTTTGTCGGGCGCGCATGGGACACTGTGCGTTTGTGGGTCAAGTAAGCACCATTTTAGGCATTTCTGCCTAGATTTGCTTAGCCCAAGCGATGCTGATACACTAGAAGGCTTTTCGGAATTTCCGAAGGGATTCACGTTTTCTTTTTATTTCAACGTTTAGGGACGTTACAAACAATGCCAACCATCAATCAATTGGTGCGTCAGGGGCGCGAGGTCGAAACGATCAAGTCCAAAAGCCCTGCGATGCAAAACTCTCCACAACGCCGTGGCGTGTGCACCCGTGTGTACACCACGACGCCTAAAAAGCCTAACTCTGCGCTGCGTAAAGTTGCCAAAGTTCGCTTGACCAACGGTTTCGAAGTTATTTCGTACATCGGCGGTGAAGGCCATAACTTGCAAGAACACAGCGTTGTGCTCGTGCGCGGCGGTCGTGTCAAAGACTTGCCAGGTGTGCGTTACCACATCGTGCGCGGTTCGCTCGATTTGCAAGGTGTCAAAGACCGTAAGCAATCGCGTTCTAAGTACGGCGCTAAGCGTCCAAAGAAGGCTTAATCAGCCGCTAGCCTTAGCGAGGCTTAATTCGTCAAATCGGTGTTTTGGTCGTCAGGCAGACGGCGCAAAACGAAGTGACCCGAAGCATCCATGTTGGGTGTGGGTCGAGTAAGTGGAAGTCATGATGACTTTCCGGGCTCTCGAAAGAGCGCCAACTGAAGCAATATGAGGTGAAACAATGCCACGTCGTCGCGAAGTCCCTAAACGTGAAATCCTGCCCGATCCAAAGTACGGAAACGTTGAACTCTCTAAGTTCATGAACGTCATCATGGAAGGCGGCAAAAAAG
>CANGOY010000076.1 GCA_947455585.1 Comamonadaceae bacterium | reverse complement strand
CATTGACGCGAACGGCATCTTGCATGTGGGCGCCAAGGACAAAGCCACTGGCAAAGAAAACAAAATCACGATCAAGGCCAACTCTGGTTTGAGCGAAGACGAAATTCAACAAATGGTGAAAGACGCTGAGTTGAACGCCGTCGAAGACAAGAAGAAATTGGAAATCGTGCAGTCTCGCAACCAAGCGGATGCCGCTGTTCACAGCGTGAAGAAGAGCTTGGTCGAGCACGGTGACAAGCTGGATGCTGGCGAAAAAGAAACCATCGAAGCGGCCATCAAAGAAGTCGAAGAAGCATTGAAAGGCGAAGACAAAGCCGACATCGATGCCAAGACCGAAACTTTGATGACTGCCTCGCAAAAGCTGGGCGAAAAAGTCTACGCTGACATGCAAGCAGCGCAAGCCGCAGGCGGCGCAGCCGCTGGCCCTGAAGCCAAACCAGCTGACGACAACGTGGTCGACGCTGAAGTGAAAGAAGTCAAAAAAGGCTAAGCCTTTTTCTCAACTTCTGCGCTGACCTCGCCGCGTTTCGCCTGAAAAGGTGAACACGCGGCGAAGTCGTAACCAAGCCCCACAAAACACGGCACTGCCCACACCATGTCCAAACGCGATTTTTATGAAGTTCTCGGTCTTGCCAAAGGCGCGAGTGACGAAGAGATCAAAAAGGCTTATCGCAAACTCGCGATGAAGCACCACCCCGACCGCAACCAAGGCGACAAAGCCAAGGAAGCAGAGGCACAGTTCAAAGAGGTCAAAGAGGCCTACGAAATGCTGTCGGATCCCGACAAGCGCGCGGCTTACGACCAATATGGCCATGCAGGCGTCGACCCCAATATGCGCGGCGGCCCTGGTGGCGGCTTTGGCGCTGGGGGGGCAGGTTTTGGTGAAGCCTTTGGCGACATCTTTGGTGACATCTTTGGCCAGCAACGCCGTGGCCCCGCAGGCCGTCAGGTTTACCGCGGCAACGACCTCAGTTACGCCATGGAAATCACGCTCGAAGAAGCGGCCAATGGCAAAGACGCACAGCTCAAAATTCCAGGCTGGGACGAGTGCGAAACCTGTGATGGCTCAGGCGCCAAACCCGGCACCTCGGTCAAAACCTGTACCACCTGTCACGGCAGCGGTCAGGTGCAAATGCGCCAAGGCTTTTTCAGCGTGCAGCAAACCTGTCCACACTGCAGAGGCTCGGGCAAGATCATTCCAGACCCGTGCAATATGTGTCATGGCCAAGGCAAGATCAAGAAGCAAAAAACACTGGAAGTCAAAATCCCAGCAGGCATCGACGACGGCATGCGCATTCGCAGCACCGGCAACGGCGAGCCCGGCACCAATGGCGGTCCACCCGGCGACTTGTTCATCGAGATTCGCGTCAAGAAGCATGACATCTTTGAGCGTGATGGCGACGACCTGCACTGCTCGGTGCCTATCAGCATCACCACCGCAGCGTTGGGTGGCGAAATTCGCGTGCCCACACTGGCGGGCGAAGCCGCGATTGATATTCCAGAAGGCACGCAAAGCGACAAGCAGTTCCGTTTGCGCGGCAAAGGCTTGAAGGGCATTCGCTCCAGCTTCCCTGGCGATTTGTATTGCCACATCTCGGTGGAAACACCGGTCAAGCTCACCGAGCACCAACGCAAGCTGCTCAAAGAGCTGGACGAGTCCCTGAAAAAAGGCGGCGCCAAACATTCGCCCGCCGAGGGTGGATGGGCAGAAAAGCTCAAGCGCTTTTTCAACTAAAGCATTCGCGAAATCCCCCTCTTAAAAGGGGGATACTTCGTCTATGAGCGTCAATATCACCTTCTTGGGCGGAACCGGCACAGTCACCGGTTCTAAATACTTGGTTCAGCACGAGGGCAAAAAACTGCTCGTCGACTGCGGCTTGTTTCAGGGCTTCAAACAACTGCGCTTGCGCAACTGGAGCCCCATGCCTGTCACCCCCACAGACATAGATGCCGTCATCTTGACGCACGCGCATTTGGACCACAGCGGCTATGTGCCGCTGCTCTACCGTCAAGGCTACCGAGGCCAGATACACGCCACGCCAGCGACCTGTGATTTGTGCGCCATCCTGCTGCCTGACAGCGGGCATATCCAAGAAGAAGATGCCGCGTTTTTAAACCGCCACGGTTACACCAAACACGAGCCCGCCATGCCGCTGTATGGCAAGCACGATGCCCTGCTCTCGCTGCAACTGCTCAAGCCAGAGCGCGAGACAAAAACCTTCTCGCCCATTCCTGGCTGGAAAGCCACATTCAGCACGGCGGGCCACATCTTGGGCGCGGCCAGCGTTTTATTGGAGGTGGCAGGACGCCGCATCTTGTTCAGCGGTGATGTTGGCCGTCCTGACGACATGATCATGAATCCACCTGCACCGCCACCTGATGCAGACACCGTATTGATTGAGTCCACCTACGGCAACCGCGAACACCCACACGAAAACATCATGGCCGAGCTGGCCCCCGCGCTCAAACGCGTCGCTGCACGTGGCGGCGTTGCGGTGGTGCCGGTGTTTGCAGTGGGCCGCGCACAAGCCCTGCTGCACGCGATTGCGCTGATGAAAGAACGTGGCGAAATTCCGCACGGACTGCCCATCTTCTTAGACAGCCCAATGGCGGTGCACACCACCGATTTGTTCCAGCGCCACCCTGAGGCGCATCGCTTAGATGCACATGCACTCAAAGGTTTGAAGCATGTGGCCACGATGATTGAAACCACCGAGGAGTCCAAAGCCTTGTCTAAGCGTCATGGCCCCATGGTCATCTTGGCAGCCAGCGGCATGGCCACGGGTGGACGTGTTTTGCACCATTTGGCGCATTACCTGCCGGACCATCGCAACATGGTCATCCTCACCGGCTACCAAGCGCCAGGCACCCGCGGCGCAACCCTAGCCAGCGGTGGAGCCATGCTGCGCATGCACGGACAAGATGTGGCCGTCCACGCCGAAGTGGTTCAGTTGCAATCGTCCTCTGCACACGCAGATGCCAAGCAGCTGATTGACTGGATCGGTCAAATGAAAACAAAACCCGACCAGGTGTATGTGGTGCACGGAGAACCCGAAGCATCTGATGCACTGCGCCAACGCATTGAACGCGACTTGAACTGGCGGGCCATCGTGCCCGAACACGGCAGCACTTGGCCAACTTAATTGACGGTTTTTATGCGCCTCATGTTTTTAGACACACCGATACGCCCGCAACGATCCACCCTCACTTTGGTGGCAGTGAGCAGTGTGTGGATGGCCGTTTTAGGCAATTGGGCACTCTGGAAAACATTGATGACCTTGCCCGATTTAACCGGCTGGCATGGTCTGGGTTTTGGCGTGGCATTTGCGTTCATCATCGCCAATGTGGTGGCCGCTGTGCTGTCGCTCTTTGCTTGGCGTTTCACACTCAAACCAGCCATCACACTGCTGCTGCTGTTGACGGCATTGGCCACCCACTACATGCTGATGTATGGCATCGTGGTGGACACCCCCATGCTCATCAACGTGCTGCAAACAGACACCCGCGAAGCACGCGACCAACTGAGCTGGCGTTTGCTAATCACCGTACTTATCTTGGCCGTGCTACCCATTGTTTGGGTCTGGCGACAGCCCGTCATCGCCATCCCCTTTGGTAAGCAAGTGCTACGCAATGTAGGCTTGCTCGTTGCGTCTTTGGCCTTGGCATTTGGCGCAACGCAACTGGTGTTCCAAGACTTTTCGTCCCTCATGCGCAACTACACCGAGATGCGCTACCAAATCAATCCGCTCAACAGCATTTATGCAGTGCTGGATATGACCGTCATTCCAGCAGAGCAGCCCCGTGGCCCTTTGCAGAGTTTGGGCTTAGATGCGCACATTGAACAGCGTGCTGGCCAGGTGCCCCAACGCCCTCCTTTGCTGGTGTTTGTCCTTGGTGAAACGGCACGCAGTGCCAGCTTCTCGCTCAACGGCTACACACGCAGCACCAACCCTTTGCTTGCCAAAGAAAACGTCGCCAGCTTTACCCATGTGAGCTCATGCGGCACCAGCACCGCAGAGTCTTTGCCTTGCATGTTTTCACATTTAGGTCGTTCTGCATTTGACAAACGCAGCAACGAATTTGAAAACATGCTTGACGTGCTGCAACACGCAGGCTACGCCGTCTTGTGGATAGACAACCAATCAGGCTGCAAGGGCCAGTGCGCGCGCGTCCCCTATGTGAACACCTCGGACCTCAAATTGCCAGAGTACTGCGAAGACGGTGAATGCCGAGACACGGTGATGATTGCCCGCATCGAAGCCGAACTGTCCAAACTCCCCGCAGAGCGTCGCGCACGAGGCACGGTGGTCGTGATGCACCAAATGGGTAGCCATGGGCCTGCCTACTTCAAACGCAGTCCGGCTGCATTCAAAAAGTTCACCCCTGAATGCACGGACACCTCGCTCTCGCAATGTGACCGCGAGCAAATCGTCAATGCCTACGACAACACCCTCGTGTTCACGGACTACTTTTTGTCGCGCGTCATCGGCTGGCTAAAAACTCAAGATAAAACCAGCACGCCAGCCATGCTCTATGTGTCAGACCATGGTGAATCACTGGGCGAGAAAAACATGTATCTGCATGGCCTGCCCTACAGCGTGGCACCGCCAGAACAAACCACCGTGCCCTTGGTGGCTTGGCTCTCACCCAGCTTTGAACAACTCAGCCGCGTGAACACGCGTTGCCTGCAAGCCAACCGCGACAAGCCCTTGTCGCATGACAACTTGTTCCATTCGGTATTGGGTTTGATGGCGGTGAAGACCGCTGCCTACCAACGTGAGCGTGATTTCTTCGCAGCCTGCGAGGGCCGTTGAAATCAGAAAACTGCTTTACAAAAAGCGGTCCAGCAGCTTACGGGTGTGACGGTCTAGCGACGGCAAGTCGCGAATCAAGAACTGCACGCCATGCGCATCAGCCACGATGAGGCGCGTGGCACTCAGACGGCGAATGTCTTCCTCGCCTTTGAGCACCAACTGCGCAGGGCCACGGCTGGTTTGCACGCGCCACACGCTGGGCGTGGAAAAACTGTTGACACCGTCCAAACGCAAAATCTCAGGCATGAACTCGCGGCCTTGCAGCGCTTGTGTCGCGATGTCGCGCTCATTGGCTGGCAAGTCATTGAGGTTTTCCACCCAGGCCAGCTCTTTGCCTTCCGCGCTCAAGATGGAGATGCACTGGTCAGGCGTGGCAATGGGGAACGCACGTGCCACCAGAGCACCCACATGTTGCGTGCCATCGGCCATAGTAACGACCAGTTTGCCGAAGGCATCGAACGCTAAGCTAAATGCGGCACTCATACAGACTCCTTCGTCGAAGCACGCGCCACGGTGTCTTCTGCATTCTTGGCTTGGGCTTCATACAAGCGGTAGTAAGCGCCTTGACGCGCCATGAGCGTGTCGTGGTCGCCCTCTTCCACCACCACACCTTGCTCCATCACCACCAAACGGTCGGCTTTGTTGAGGGTGGACAAACGATGTGCAATGGCAATCGTGGTACGGCCTTGCACGAGGTTGTCCAAGGCCTTTTGAATTTCCAACTCGGTCTCGGTGTCCACCGAGGCGGTGGCTTCGTCCAAGATGAGGATGCGTGGGTTGATGAGCAAAGCCCGCGCAATCGATATGCGCTGACGCTCGCCACCCGACAAGCCTTGGCCGCGTTCGCCCACCAATGAGTCGTAGCCTTGCGGCAAACGCAAGATGAATTCATGGGCATGTGCCGCACGGGCTGCGGCCACGATTTCTTCGCGGCTGGCATCGGGCTTGCCGTAGGCGATGTTGTCTGCAATCGTGCCGAAGAACAAGAACGGCTCTTGCAGCACCATGCCAATATGGCTGCGAAAGTCTGACAAAGCGATGTTGCGAATGTCGATGCCATCAAGCTTGATGGAGCCTTCGCTCAAGTCGTAGAAGCGGCAAATCAAGTTGACCAAAGTGCTCTTCCCCGAGCCACTTTGACCGACCAAGCCAATCATCTCGCCAGGACGAATGCTCAAGTTCATACCACGAATGACCGCGCGGTTGCCGTAGCGGAAACCTGCATCTTGAATTTCAATATTGCCCTGCAAAGGCACAGGCAGTTTTTGTGGATTCGTGGTTTCGGGCACGCTGGAGACATGGTCCAAAATTTCAAAAATACGCTTGGCGCCTGCTGCTGCTTTTTGCGTGTGCGACACGATGCGGCTCATCGAATCGAGGCGCGTGTAGAAGCGGCCGATGTAGGCCAAGAACGCGGCCAACACGCCCACCGTAATTTGGTTATGCGACACCAAGTAAATACCAAAACCCCACACCACCAACAAGCCCACCTCGGTCATCAAGGTAACCGTGGGCGAGAACAAAGACCACACAAAGTTGATGCGGTCGTTCACCGCCAAGTTGTGTTTGTTGGCATCGCGAAAGCGGTTGGCTTCGCGTGTCTCTTGTGCAAAGGCCTTGACCACGCGGATGCCAGGAATGGTGTCAGCCAGCACGTTGGTCAACTCTGACCACACGCGGTCAATCTTCTCAAAACCCGTGCGCAGTTTGTCTCGCACGGTGTGAATCAACCACACGATGAACGGCAAGGGCAACAAAGTCGCAGCAGCCAGCTTGGCATCAATGCTGATGAGGATAGAAGCCGTCATCAAAATCATCAACACATCGGTGGCGAAGTCCAGCAAATGCAGCGACAAGAACACGCAAATGCGGTCGGTCTCGGCACCAATACGATTCATCAAGTCGCCGGTGCGTCGGCCGCCAAAGTATTCGAGCGACAAGCGCATCAAATGCTCATAAGCCGTGGTGCGCAAATCGGCGCCAATGCGCTCTGAGACCAAGGCCAAGATGTAGGTTTTGAGCCAACCCAGCCCCCAGGCCAGCAAAGCGGCTCCCAGCAAGCCCCCCAAATACATGTAGACCAAATCATGGTCAATGTCTTTGCCGTTTTGGAATGGAATCAGCACGTCGTCCATCAACGGCATGGTCAAGTACGGCGGCACCAAGGTGGCTGCTGTGGAAGCCAGCGTCAACAAGAAGCCCGCCAACAAGCGCCATTGGTAAGGCTTGGCAAAGCGCCACAAGCGAAACAGGCCCCAAGTCGACATAGGCGCGTGCTGTTCGCGGCTGCACACGGGGCACTCATCGCCCACGTTTTCGAGCTGCAATTTGCACTGCGGGCAGCGCGCTTGGGCCGAGGAAGCCAGCGACTTGCCGTGAGTCAACACCTCTAAGCGGTCAGCCAACGTTTCTTGCAGGCGCATGGCCGTGACGTTGTGCGTCAGAGTGAACCGCCAGCTGGCGATGCGGCGCGTGGCATCGACCAAGCTCAGGGTGCCAACACCTGCGTGGTCGGTGTGCGTCAACTTCATGCCAGCCACCAAGGTCCAGCTGTTCCAAACGGGGGGCGAACCGGCCTCTTGGGAGCCAAAAAGCACCCTTTGGTCTGTCACAATGAGAAGCCCTAGCGAAAAATGCAATTGGGCGTTCAAGTCAACCTCTAGCCAAGCTAAAACGTTTTCTTGAGGTGACAGTTGTGCAAACGCTGAAGATTGCCAGCCCTCGGGCAAAACAACTTTGGTGGAAGCCGATAAAGAAGAATTCATTATTGGAATTTTGCTGCTTCAATCGATGTCAATCGATGGACGGCGATAAAAATAAAAAGCAGGAGCCAGGACTTTGTTGTACCCCCACACGTATGCAAATGATTGTATCGCCGCAGCCTCGGAGGTCGCTGTGGTGACCTTGGCTCTCTCCCCTGCTTCAGCTCCCCAAACTTTCGCTCAAAACCTCCGCTAATTTATGGCCTTCAAAGACATCCAAATCCTGCGCATGAACTACTTGCGCGGGCCCAATATCTGGACTTACCGCCCCATCATCGAAGCGCTCATCGACTTGGGTGAGATGGAAGACCACCCCTCCAACAAAATTGACGGATTCAACGACCGCATCAATGGCTGGCTACCCGGCTTGGTCGAGCACCATTGCGGTGTAGGCCATCGCGGCGGCTTCCTGACACGATTGGTGGGCGGCACTTGGATGGGCCACATCATGGAGCACGTCTCCATCGAGTTGCAGCTCTTGGCAGGTGCCCGTGCTGAGTTTGGCAAAGCCCGTGAAATCAGCAAGCGTGGCATCTACAAAGTGGTGTTTCGCACCGAGCACGAAGAGCTGGGCCGCGAAAGCT
>CANGOY010000075.1 GCA_947455585.1 Comamonadaceae bacterium | reverse complement strand
TTTTTTGAACCCTGGCAAATTGCCTAATTTTGAATTTCAAGGATGTTTATGAAAACGATCAGCCGCGTGTTGGCTTCTCTCGTCTTGGTGGCTACGGCCGGTGTTGCCAGTGCTCAAACTGCTGCCAAAGATTTTTATGTTGAAGGTGGTTTGTTGGGTTTGAAGTTTAAAGATAGCACTGACAGCTCTACACCAAAGTTGGCGCGTTTCATTGTTGGTAAAGACATCAACGCAAATTTGGCCGTTGAGGCGATGGGTGCATTTACGTTGGAGAAAGCTGATGGCTTATCAGCAAATGAATTGGGTGTGTTTGCAAAACCCAAAATGCTCATTGCAAAAGACACAAACGCATTCATCCGCGTTGGTGCTGCACGTACTGGTGCTGGTGGTACAGGTAGTGGCCATGTCACCCGTGCTGCATATGGCTTCGGTGTAGAAACGCAATTGACCAAAGATATCTACGGCCAAGTGGACTATATGCATTACGCCAAAGATGGTGACTTAAACGTGCGTGGCTTTACTGTTTCAGTTGGCACACGCTTCTAATCCAAGCGCCCACCAACAAAAAACGCCTTGGCAGTGCCCAAGGCGTTTTTTATGGCAAGTCCAAGTTTTCAGCAGGTGCCGATACCGAACGTGGCCCCACCAAACCCAACTTAGCCTTGAGCGACTGCGGCTGGCCCGTGATGAGCGCCGCATAGTTGGTGGTATTCGAAAGAACTTTTTTCACGTAGTCGCGGGTTTCGTGGAAGGGTACGTTCTCGGCCCAGATGGCACCTTCCAGCACGGGGCCTGTGCCGTCGTTGGGCGCACGCCAGCGGCGTGAGCGGCTTGGGCCTGCGTTGTACGCGCCTGCGGCCAAAGGCATAGAGCCTTCAAAGCTGTCGAGCACGAGTTTCAAGTAGCCGGTGCCAATGGCAATGTTGGTGTCGCGGTCGGTGATTTGGTCTGGCGTGAAACCGGCCAATCCAATTTTGCGCGCCGTCCATTTGGCGGTGGCTGGCATGACTTGCATGAGGCCCGAGGCACCCACGCCTGAACGGGCGTCAGTCACAAAGCGGCTTTCTTGGCGAATCAGGCCGTACACGTACGCAGGGTCGAGGTTGATGGTTTTGCTGCGCGCGATGACGGCGTCTTTGTGCGGCATGGGGAAGCGCTGCTCATAGTCAATGACTGAACGGGTGCGCTCGCTGGTGTTGATGCAGCGGTCCCACACTTGGTTGTCGCAGGCAACTTGGGCAGCTGCTAGCAACTCGCGGTCGCTCATCATGCCGGCTTTGCCTTGTGCATCCACCAGGTTGGTGGCGTAGTTCCATTCGCGCACGCCTTCACTGCGCAGGCCCATGCCAATGGCGTAAAGCGCGCGTTGCAGGGATGGGTTGCGGCGGGCAACGTCTATTTCTTCGGCAGTGGGTGCAGGTGGGCGCGCAGGGGTGGTGACTTTACGGCCTAGCTCTTCGAGCGCGAGTTGCTCGTAAAAGCCGCGCACGCCCGCGATGCTTTCAAACATGGCATTGGCTTCTTGTTGCACTTGCGGCGTCACTTTTTTGCGGGACAACAAAGCGCGTGCATACCAGTAGACCCATGTGGGGTCTTTGCGCGCATCCGCGCTCATGGCGGCGATGCTGCTTTCCACCACGGGCCACTTTGGGCTGTTGCCAGCGCGCAAGGCGGCGCGGGCTTTCCAGCCCAGCATGTCGTCGTTCAAGTCTTTGTCGTGTGCCACGCGGGCAAAGTGGCTGAGGGCGTCGTCGTCCAAGCGCATGGCCGATTGCCGGCCAATCACGCCCCACACCCAGTGACGCTCTTCGGTGGTGAGGTAGGGCTGCCATTTGTTGCGCATCAACTTGTCGGCTTTGTCGGGGTCAGTCGAGGCCATTTTGACGAGGGCAAGGACCACCAATTCTTGGCGCACTTTTTGTGGTGCGGCAATGTGTTTGGTCAAAAATTTCTCGGCATTGTTGATGGCTTCAGGCGCCACGCTGGCCGCATCGGGGGCGACGATTTGCACCGCGTTGCGCGCGGTGCGTGGGCGGTTGTGCTCCACCATCAAGCGGGCTTTGCGCCAAATGTCGAGGGCGGTGAATTGTTTGTTGAAGAACAGGCGGTCAGCGGCCAAGGTGCAGCCGTCGTCGGCCTCTTTCATGCCCATCCAGTTTTTGCGCACTTCGTCGGCAATCGATGCGCTGGCGTGTGGGCCTTTTTCAAGCAACTCCACGGTTAAGAAGTAGCAGCGCAGCTCACGGTCATCGCGCATGCGGTAGTGGGGGTGCTCGTCTGCGAGCGTTGTCCAGTCTCGGCGTTGGCCCAGCAGCAGCAGCCAGTCGTTACGCAGGCGGTCTTCTTGGTAGGTGGCAGGGTAGCGGGAGAAGAAGGCGCGCACTTCTTGTGAAGATGCTTCGTCGAGGCGGGCTTTGAGTTCCCAGTACGCGGCCCAAGGCTCCAGCGTGTGGCCTTTGGCTTGGGGCAGCAGGGCGGTTAGGCGCTTGCGGTCGCCGCGCTTGAAGGCTTGCGCCATGTCAGTGATGACGGCGTCGGCCTGAGCGTTGTTGGCCGAGGGTGCGGCCAAGCTGGGTTGAACGGCACCAAACGCAAGGAAAACGCTGGCAAACAATGACACAATGACTCGAAATTTCATGCACTGATTATCTGTGGACAAAAAAACCTTGCGCCAGCAGCTCATTGAAGAGCGTTTGAACTTGCCCGACCGGCTGGAACGGGCTGATATGTTGCAACGCGTGATGCGCATTTGGTTGTTCAATCGGCCTGACACAGTGATTGGTGCTTACTGGCCCATCAAAGGTGAGTTTGACCCACTGCCAGCCCTGCACCGCTGGAAAGAAGACGGCGAGTTGTCAGACCAGCCCCAGCGCCGCCGCATTGGCTTGCCCGTGGTGGACAAGGCGCACAAAACGCTCACCTTCCACGCGTGGTACCCAGGCTGCCCGATGGAAGAAGATGCTTATGGCATTCCCAAACCCAAAGACACCGAGGTCATCGTGCCCACTTTGCTGTTTGTGCCCTGTGTAGGCTACGGGCCGGGTGGTTTTCGTTTGGGCTATGGCGGTGGTTTTTATGACCGCACCTTGGCCACCTTGCAACCCAAGCCATACACGACGGGCTTGGGTTTCACGCACGGCTTCTTGCCTGACTTGATGCCCGAGGCGCATGACATGCCTCTAGATGCACTGTTGAATGACAACGGAGTGGTTTGGCCGATGGGCTGATTTACTTCTGCGCCATCAAAGTTTTGAAATCTTGCTCGTAGCCACGCAGCGCTTCCACCATGCGCCGGCGCTGTGCGGGCGTGGTGCTGTTGTGCAGCTTGGCAAAGCCTTCACAGTTCTCGTTCCACAGTTCACGGTTGTAGGCGCGGTAGCGCTCGTTGGGCGAGTTAAAGCTGCGCTCGGTCAAGCCGCGTAACAAGGCTTGAGCTTGCGCCGTGGCGCTGCCTTCTTGGGCCATGCGCTGAAAGGTTTGCATGCTGTCGGCTTGGCGGCGTTCGCGCTCGACGTAGCTGAGCTTGGGGTCGAAGATGGATTCACTCAACCACTTGTGCAGCACGTCGCGTTGAGGCTTGTCGAGGCGACCATAAAAATCTTCCAAACGATTCGTGGCTTGTTTGGTGCGATAACGCAAGCGCTCTTCGGCGTTGGGGTCAAGCCAGTCTTCTTTCCATGTTGTATTGGTTTTATCAAAGCGTTTACGGATGCTGACCAATTGCTCAGGCTTGAGTTGCGTGGCTAGCTTGGTGTTGGTCGGTTCTACAAAACGCAGCAGCGTGACAAAGCTGGTTTTCATGTCTTCGGTCACCGCACACACTTGCGCGGGCGTGATGTCGTTGGGCGCCATGGCTTGCATGCGTTTGAGCAATGCCACGTATTCGGGCAGTTGTTGTTGGCGGTGCCAGCGCTGCAAATCAGCCAGCGCATCGCGGGTGAACTGCTTTTGGCTGTCTTGTAAATCGGCGTAGCTGTCTAGCCACCAGTACATCAAGTCCTCGCTGTTGTTGTAGACCACTTTGAGGGTGCTGCAAGCGCTTAGCCCCAAGAGCGCGGCCAGTGCCAGCCAAACAGGGGCATGGCGGATAATTCTGCGCAAGATAAGGATGAATGACATGAAGGCTTTGGATGTGGTGATCATGGCTGCCGGCAAAGGCACTCGTATGAAGAGCAGTATGCCTAAGGTTCTGCACCGCTTGGCCGGTAAGGCCTTGGTGCAGCATGTGATTGACACGGCGCGCTCGCTCAAGGCTCGTCACACCATCGTCATCACTGGCCACGGCGCAGAGCAGGTGGAGCCCGCTTTGCTGGCGGCCAATGCCGCAGACAAACTGCAATTCGCCCGTCAAATGCCCCAGCTCGGCACAGGCCACGCCGTGCAACAAGCCGTGCCTTTGTTGGCCAACGACGGCGTGGTGGTGGTGTTGTCGGGCGATGTACCCTTAACGCAAGCCGACACCTTGCAAGCCTTGTTGGATTTGTGCGATGGCAAACAACTCGCGCTTCTAACCATCGACTTTGCCGACCCTACGGGCTACGGCCGCATCGTGCGCAGCCCCAGCGGCCAAGTGCACGCCATCGTCGAGCACAAAGACGCCAACGCTGAACAGTTGGCCATCAACGAGGTGTACAGCGGCATCATGGCCGTGCCTGCCAAGTTGCTCAAGCCTTGGCTGGCTCGTTTGGACAACAACAACGCGCAGCAAGAGTTTTATTTGACCGACGTGGTCAAGTTTGCCGAGGCCGACGGCGTGCCCGTGGCGGCCCACAAAATCAGCGACGCCGCGCAAGTGGCGGGCGTCAATAGCCCTACGCAATTGGCCGAACTCGAGCGCGCGTTTCAGCTGCGCCAAGCCCATGCCTTTATGGCCGACGGCGTGCGCATCATCGACCCCGCACGCTTTGATGTGCGCGGACATTTGACTTGCGCGCAAGACGTAGAGATTGATGTGAACTGCATCTTCCAAGGCTGCGTGAGTTTAGGCCAAGGCGTGAAGATTGGCGCGAACTGCGTGATTGCCAACTGCACCATTAAAGCGGGCGCGGTGATTCACCCCTTCACACACATCGACGGCGAAAAGTTGGGCGTGACGGTGGGCGAGGGCGCACTCATTGGCCCATGTGCACGCTTGCGCCCCGGCGCGCAGCTGGCCGCTGATGTGCATATTGGTAACTTTGTGGAAGTCAAAAATTCGACCATGGCCAAAGGCGCCAAAGCCAACCACTTGGCCTACTTGGGCGACGCTACGGTGGGCGAGCGCGTCAACTACGGCGCAGGCAGCATCACTGCCAACTACGACGGCGCCAACAAACACCGCACCGTGATTGAGGCCGATGTGCATGTGGGCAGCAACTGCGTGTTGGTCGCGCCCGTCACCATCGGCGCGGGCGGCACGGTGGGTGGTGGCTCAACCATTACCAAGAGTACCGAAGCAGGTGCGCTGAGTGTTGCGCGGGGTAAGCAGGTGAGCATTGCCAACTGGAAGCGGCCTGAGAAAAAGAAGTAATTGCCATTTAGCTAAGTGCAGCGTTGCCTTAAGGCGAGACAGATTGATGAAATCTAATCTGCATTTAGAGCCGTTACAGTCACGCTTGGCTCAGCCAATATCGGAATTTGTCTTATGAGAATTGAATCCATCCGCCTAAAAAACTTCAAAGCCTTTCGCGACATTCATTTGCGGGATGTGCCTGCCTTTTTTGTTGTGGTCGGGGCAAATGGTTCTGGTAAATCAACATTGTTCGATGTGTTCGGTTTTTTGCACGATTGCCTCAAAGGCAATGTGCGCCAAGCGCTCGATAAGCGTGGACGGTTTTCGGAAGTCCTTAGCCGAGGTCGTGATCCGTTAAAAGACTCCATTCTGATTGAATTGCAATATCGGATGGAAATCATTGGGGTCAAAAGACTGGTTACATATTCTTTAGAAATTGGCGAGGTTAATGGTGCGCCAGTTGTTTTGAGGGAAATACTTCGTTACAAACGTGGCCCGCACGGAAAGCCGTATCACTTCTTAGATTTTTCTAAAGGCGAAGGCTATGCGATCACCAATGAAGAAGACTTCAATATCGAAGACGAGCTATTAGAGAACGAGACTCAAAAGGTTTCCCCTGATACTTTGGCGATCAAGGGTTTGGGTCAGTTTGAACGCTTCAAAGCTGCCAGCGCCTTCCGTCGTTTGATTGAAAACTGGCATGTGTCTGATTTCCATATCAGTGCGGCCCGTGGACGCAAAGAGGCTTCAGGCGATACCGAGCATTTGTCAGAGAGTGGTGACAACCTTCCCTTGGTAGCTCGCTATTTCCATGAGCAGCACAAGGATGTATTTAAGAACATCCTGTCGACGATGGCCCGTCGTGTGCCTGGTGTGACATCCGTGGAACCTAAGCTGATGGACGATGGCTATTTGACGCTTCGGTTTCAGGATGGTTCTTTCAAAACACCATTTTTAGACCGCTATGTGTCAGACGGCACGATCAAGATGTTTGCTTATCTGACGTTGTTGCACGATCCCAAACCGCATCCGCTGCTATGCGTAGAAGAGCCAGAGAATCAGTTGTACCCACAGCTAATGGTGGAGTTAGCAGAGGAGTTTCGTGCTTACGCTAAGCGGGGCGGACAAGTTTTTGTTTCTACGCACTCGCCCGATTTTTTAAATGCGATGGAGCTTGATGAGGTTTGTTGGTTGGTCAAGCGTGATGGATGTACCGAGATACAACGAGCCAAAGACAATGCTCAGGTGGCGGCCTATATGGCTGATGGGGACATGCTTGGAAATTTATGGAATCAAGGTTTCTTTGACGGGGTTGATCCGCAATGAAAGAGCTTGTATTTCTCTTAGAAGAACCTTCGGCTAAAGCAATGCTTGAGTCATTGCTACCGCGTCTATTAAATGAAGAAATTACGTTTCGATTGATACCGTTCAAAGGCAAGCAAGATCTCCAAAAGCAACTGGTGGGAAAGATTCGTTCGTATGTGAATCCGCAAGCCCGTTTCATTGTTCTTCAAGACCAGGATAGTGCTCCAGATTGCCAAACATTGAAAAATCGTTTGTTAGATTTATGCCATGCATCGGGACGATTAAACGAATGTTTGGTGCGTTTGGCCTGCAAAGAACTTGAGACTTTTTATCTTGCAGATTTGCAAGCAGTAGAGCAAGCATTGGGAATGACCGGTATTGCTAATAGGCAGCAAACCGAAAAGTTTCGTTCTCCAGACAGGTTGGGAAGCCCCAGTCATGAACTGAAGACTTTGACGAAAGATCGGTATGAAAAAGTCGCTGGTTCGCGAGCCATTGGAAAGTGCTTGCAGTTAGATAACGGCCGTTCGCCTAGTTTTCGTAACCTAGTCGGTGGGATTCGCCGCATGGAGTCTGAGCTGCTTACTTAGCGCAACACCGGCCACGTGCTGGTGAACTTCGCCCGCTTCGTCGCAAAAAACGCTTTCACGTTGCGCACATTCGCATCTTGCGTGAGCAGGCGTTGCGTGATGGCTAGATAGTCGGGCATGTCCGCGGCTTGCACCACCAAAACAAAGTCAGGCCCAGGCGACACACGCCAACATTGCTGCACGGCGTCGTCGGCCACAGCGCATTGCTCGAAGGCGTCGAGGTGCTCGGCGCCTTGCGCGTCTAGTGTCACCTCCACCAATGCTGTTAGGCCGTGCCCTAGTGCCTCGCCCAACTTGTCGGAGTTCAGCACTGCTATTTGTCGTTCAATCCAGCCTTCTTCGGTCAGTCGTTTGACGCGACGCAGGCAGGTGGGCGGCGAAATTTTGAATCGCTCAGCCAAGGCCACATTGCTGAGCGTGGCGTCGTGCTGCAGGGCGTCGAGCAGCTTCAAATCGGTCTCGTCTAGAAATTCTTGTTTCATAAATATCATTTAATTGAAATTAAATTCCAAATCAAGTTAATGGTGGAATTTTCGTTCAAATATTAAAATAAATAAACAAGAAATTTCTTTTTAAGGTGATTAATATTTGGGCAACCCAATTTAGGAGTGCTCTTTATGTGTGGCATCGTCGTCGCCGTTTCTACCCGCAACATCGTTCCCATCCTCGTGCAAGGTTTTCAGCGGCTGGAATACCGTGGATACGACTCCTGCGGCGTAGCGGTGCACTCGGCCAGCTTGGGTGGTAAGCAAGGCGCCATTCATGGTGGACTTCAACGTGCGCGCAGCACGGCACGCGTGTCTGAGCTGATGGA
>CANGOY010000074.1 GCA_947455585.1 Comamonadaceae bacterium | reverse complement strand
AGAAGCTGCGGCAGAACGAGCAACAGACGCCGCCCCGCCCGACGGCGTTGAGCGATGAGGGGCAGCGGGTGACGATTTCTGATAAGCATGAGGAGCCCGCTGCCCCTCATCGTTCGACGCCGCTGCATCGTCAACGCCAAGACCAGCGCCAGAACCCGAAAGAGTGCCCACACCTTTAAGTGCAGCCAACGCCTGAAACGCCCCCCGCGCTTGGCTACCCAACTCAGCCTTCAAAGCACCAAGATTGCGCCCATGCCCCAACTGCCGCCCATGCTCATCCACCACACGGAAGTTCATGAACAAATGCGGCGCCAACATGTCCACCTTAAAGTCCGCACGTTTCACATCCACTTGCGTGGCATCACGCACCAGCTTGAGCAAAGCATCCACCAAAGGGCCAGAGCCAAACACCGTGTCTGCCGACAAAGCCTCGGTCAATCGTGCCGCACTCTCAGGCAGCGGCACTAGGCGCGAGCGAGGCCGCTGGTGCAATGTTTTGAGCAAGGCGTGAATTTTTTGGTTCAACATGCCCGGCACCAACCACTCGGCACGTTCTTCGCCGACTTGGTTCAACACAAACAAAGGCACGGTCACAGTCAGGCCGTCTTTGGCGTCACCAGGCTCATGCAAATAGTCAGCCGAACAGTCCACGCCACCCATGCGTAATGTTTTTGGGAATGCTTGTGTGGTGATGCCTGCCGCTTGGTGGCGCATCAGCTCTTCACGACTCAAGCACAACAGCTTAGGTTGGCGCTTCACTTCTTCGCGATACCAATGCTCCAGCGTGACCAAGCTACACACATCGGTGGGCAGCTGCTGGTCGTAAAAAGCGTAGATGAGTGCATCGTCCACCAACACGTCTTGGCGGCGCGATTTATGTTCTAGCTCTTCCACTTGCGCAATCAGCTTTTGGTTGGCCGCGAGGAATTGCAGCTTGGTGTCTAGCTCGCCCGCCACCAGTGCTTCGCGAATGAAAATTTCGCGCGCGCCCACCATGTCGACTTTGCTGTAACTGACGCGGCGGCCGTTGTAGACCACCAAGCCATACAGCGTCGCACGCTCTAGCGCTTTGACTTCGCCCGCTTTCTTTTCCCAATGCGGGTCGAGTAATTGTTTTTTCAGCAGATGGCCGCCCACCTGCTCTAGCCACTGTGGCTCCATCGCGGCAATGCCTCGGCCAAACAAACGCGTGGTTTCCACCAGCTCGGCAACCACAATCCAGCGGCCCGGCTTCTTGCGCAAATGCGCGCCGGGGTGGCGGTAAAACTTGATGCCCCGTGCGCCCAAATACGCCTCGTCATCTTCGAGCTTGCAGCCCACGTTGCCCAGCAAACCTGCCAACATCGACAAGTGAAGTTGGTCGTAGCTGGCAGGCAAGGTGTTGATGCGCCATTTGTGCTCTGTCACCACCGTCAGCAGCTGGGTGTGCGTGTCGCGCCATTCGCGCACACGGCGCACGTTGATGAAGTTTTGGCGCAGCAGCGCTTCGTATTGGCGGTTGCTTAGCTTGTGTTCGGTGGGCATGCCGGTCGTTCCCACCTTCACCGCGCCCTGCTTGCTTTGCGGCTGCTTGATGGCAATTTGCTGCTTCATGCTGGCTGGCACATGAGGTTTGCCACCGCGTGAGTTCTCAAGCCACTTCCACAGATTGAGGTAGCCGCTGAACTCGCTTCGGTCGTCGTCAAACTTGGCGTGTGCTTGGTCGGCCGCAGCTTGCGCTTCCATCGGGCGGTCGCGCACATCTTGCACGCTCAGGGCCGAGGCAATGATGAGCACTTCGTCCAAAGCGTTGCGGTCACGCGCTTCCAAAATCATGCGGCCCACGCGGGGGTCGAGTGGCAGGCGCGACAGTTCGCCCCCCATGGGCGTGAGTTCGTTGTCGTCATCCACTGCACCCAGCTCGCTCAGCAGTTGGTAGCCATCGGCAATCGCTTTGGGGCGCGGCGCTTCGAGAAACGGAAACTGCTCCACGTTGCCGAGGTGCAGAGACTTCATGCGCAAAATCACACCGGCCAACGATGAACGCAAAATTTCGGGGTCGGTAAATTTGGTTCGCCCGTTGAAATCCACCTCGTCATACAAACGGATGCAAATACCGTTGGCCACACGGCCACAGCGGCCTGCGCGTTGGTTGGCCGCGGCTTGGCTGATGGGCTCCACCATCAACTGCTCCACCTTGCTGCGCCAGCTGTAGCGCTTGACACGAGCGGTGCCTGCATCAATCACATAGCGAATGCCAGGCACAGTGAGCGAAGTTTCGGCCACGTTGGTGGCCAGCACGATGCGGCGTCCACCGCGTGTGTCAAACACACGGTCTTGCTCAGCGGTGGAGAGGCGAGCAAACAAGGGCAGCACCTCGGCGCTGCGCATGACGGGGCTGTGGCTCAGGTGGGCACGCAAGTGGTCTGCCGCTTCGCGAATTTCGCGCTCGCCCGGCAAGAACACCAAGATATCGCCCTGCTGAGAAGGGTTGCTCCACAGCTCGTCCACGCCGTCGGCAATGGCGTTGTTCAGGTCGTAGTCGCGCTTTTCTTCAAACGGGCGGTAGCGCATTTCCACGGGGAAGGTGCGACCCGACACCATCAGTACCGGCGCTGGCCCTTTGGCTGACGCAAAGTGTTGTGCAAAGCGGTCCGCATCAATCGTGGCCGAGGTGACGATGATTTTCAGGTCGGGCCTGCGCGGCAAAATCTCGCGTAAGTAGCCCAGCAGAAAGTCAATGTTCAGGCTGCGCTCGTGGGCCTCGTCAATGATGATGGTGTCGTAGGCTTTGAGCAGTGGGTCGTTTTGTGTCTCGGCCAACAAAATACCGTCGGTCATGAGCTTGACCGACGCGTCTTTGCTCAGGCGGTCTTGGAAGCGCACCTTGAAGCCCACCACATCGCCCAGCGGGGTTTTGAGCTCTTCGGCAATGCGCTTAGCCACCGAGCTCGCGGCAATGCGGCGGGGTTGGGTGTGACCGATGATTTGTTTGCGCTGACCAGGCTTGGGGTTAGGCCCCAATTCGCGCCCTTGGCCTCGGCCCAAGGCCAGCGCCATTTTGGGCAGCTGCGTGGTTTTACCCGAGCCCGTTTCGCCGCACACGATGATGACCTGATGCGCTTGCATGGCAGCCATGATTTCCTCTCGCCTGGCCGAGACGGGCAACGATTCTGGAAATTCAATCTGGAAGGGAACGGACGTGGACAAAACAGGCACTAACTTGATAGACAATCCGCAATTATCCCCGTCCGGCTCATACCGAGAACGCTCAACCCTTTACTCGCCACAAACCAGCAATATGTCCGCCGTTTTTGACTTCACCTTTGTGCCCTGGTTCCGTTCGGTCGCGCCCTACATTCACATGCATCGCGGCAAGACCTTTGTGGTCGGTATCGCGGGCGAGGCCATTGAAGCGGGCAAGCTGCCCAACTTGGCACAAGACTTGGCGCTCATCCAAAGCATGGGCGTGCGCATTGTGATGGTGCACGGCTTTCGCCCACAGGTGAACGAACAGCTGGCCGCCAAAGGCCATGTGCCCCATTACTCACACGGTATGCGCATCACAGACAGCGTGGCCCTCGACTGCGCGCAAGAAGCCGCAGGTCAGTTGCGCTACGAGATTGAAGCCGCCTTCAGCCAAGCCCTGCCCAACACGCCCATGGCCGGTGCGACGGTGCGCGTGATTTCTGGCAACTTCATCACGGCACGCCCCGTGGGCATCTTGGACGGGGTGGACTTTCAACACTCAGGCCTGGTGCGTAAGGTAGACGTGGCGGGCATCACCCAAACCTTGGCTGCGGGCTCGATGGTGTTGCTTTCGCCCTTTGGCTTCTCCCCCACCGGCGAAGCGTTTAACTTGACCATGGAAGAAGTGGCCACGTCAGTGGCGACTGCGCTACAAGCCGACAAGCTGATTTTTGTCACCGAGACACCGGGCATCCGCATCAACCCCGCAGAGCCCGCCAGCGAAGACAACCCCATCGACACCGAGCTGCCGTTGGACGCCGCCAAAAAGCTGCTGGCCACCCTGCCCCACACCACCAACCCATCGGACATTGCGTTTTACTTGCAGCATTGCGTGAAGGCTTGCGAGACGGGCGTGGAGCGTAGCCACATCCTGCCGTTTGCGGTGGATGGCTCGTTGCTGCTGGAGGTGTACATGCACGACGGCATCGGCACCATGGTGGTGGACGAAAAACTGGAAGAACTGCGCGAAGCCACACACGAAGACGTGGGCGGCATCTTGCAACTGATTGAGCCGTTCGAGAACGACGGCACGCTGGTCAAGCGTGACCGCAACGAGATTGAACGTGATGCGGGCCAATACACCGTCATCGAGCATGACGGCGTCATCTTTGCCTGTGCGGCCCTCTACCCCTACCCCGAAGCCCAAACGGGCGAAATGGCCGCACTGACTGTGTCGCCTCAATCACAAGGCCAAGGCGACGGCGAAAAGGTGCTCAAGCGCATCGAACACCGCGCCCGTAACAAAGGCCTCAAGAGCATTTTTGTGTTGACCACGCGCACCAAGCACTGGTTCTTGAAACGCGGCTTTGTGCAGGTCGACCCCGACTGGCTGCCCGAAGCACGCAAGCGCAAATACAACACCGACCGCAGGAGCTTGGTGTTGGTGAAAAAGCTGTAAAGACAAACGGGGCTCACAAGCTCCGTTTCTTTTTTGCGTCGAGGCTTTAGGCCTCGCTGCTGGCCTGAACAGCCATCGACTGCGGGCGCAACACGCGCAGCGTGGTGACCAGGGCCAAGGTGCCGATGACCACAAAGGCTACAAACGACCAGTTGGCAATCGAGCCACCCAAGAACGTCCAATCGACTTTTGAACAGTCGCCACTGCCTTTGAAAATCATGGGGATGGCTTGCTTGAGCGGGAAGGTTTCAATCATTCCGTAAAAGTCGCGGCCGCACGACACGGCCTCAGGCGGGTTCCACTGCAACATGCTTTGGCGGGCCGCCACATATGCGCCACCTTCGGCCAGCAACACCACAGCTCCGCCCACCATCAAAGTGGGAATGCGGCTGGATACAAAAGCGCCAAGCAAAGCCACCAATGCCATCAACACCATGGCGTAACGCTGCACGATGCACATGGGGCAAGGCTCTAGGCCCACCACGTGTTGCAAATACATGCCGAACGACAACATACCAAGACAGGCCAGCGCAATGCCAAGCCAAACGCGACGGGGGTTATTCAAAAGTTTTACGCGCACAAGTATCTCCAAAGGGACTGATTTCGATTGTCGCTGTGAAACAATGTTGGTAATGGCCTAAGCGCCAAAAAACCAGAGACAAGCCATGACCCTACGTACACCCCAGCTCACAGACACGCCCCGCCTTCACAACTTCGTCACCCAACTCGACGCCCTGCTCAAAAGCACCACCGACGAAGTTGCCATTTTGGCGAGTGGCAAACCCCTGTTGGCCGAGTTGGTGGCCCACGACGATTGGCTGCCCACCGAATACGCCCAGCCCAACCCCGAGCGATACCAACAGTTTTTGCTTTACACCGACCCCGATGACCGTTTTTCGGTGGTGAGCTTTGTGTGGGGCCCAGGCCAAGCCACGCCCATCCACGACCACACGGTGTGGGGCATGATTGGCATGCTGCGCGGCGCTGAGCTGTGCCAGCACTTTGCTAAAACACCACAAGGTCAGTGGCAGCCCAACGGAGAACAAAGCCGCCTTGAAGCAGGCGACGTCGAAGCCGTGTCGCCCACGATTGGCGATGTGCACCGTGTGTGGAATGCTCACGCCAACCAAACGTCCATCAGCATCCATGTGTACGGCGCCAACATTGGCAAGGTCAGCCGCCATGTCTTCCACGAAGACGGCACGGTGAAAGATTTCATTTCTGGCTACAGCAATGCCAAGGCAGAAGCGCCAAGTGAGTTTCCGTCCGCGCCCTACGCCCGCATTCGCGAAACCCTGTTGCAACGCCAAGAAATCGCCATCCTCGACGTGCGCGAGGAAGACCCCTTCGCCCAATGCCACCCGCTGTTCGCCGCCAACCTGCCACTGGGCCGCATCGAAGCCGACGCGTGGACGCGCATCCCTCGCCTCGACACCTTCATCGTGGTGTACGGCACGGCATTCAATGGCGATGACCTCGCCCTGCCCGCTGCCCGCACCTTGAAGCGCATGGGCTACACAAATGTGCACTTGCTCAGCGGTGGCCTACAAGGCTGGCAAGACGCGGGCGGCGAAGTGTTCCGCGATGTCAACGTGCCCAGCAAATCGTTTGGTGAATTGGTCGAGTCCAAGCGCCACACACCTTCGCTCTCGGCCCAAGAAGTCAAAGCCCTGATTGATTCAAAAGCCGATGTGGTGGTGATGGACGCACGTCGTTTTGACGAGTACCAAACCATGAGTATTCCCAGTGGCGTCAGCGTGCCTGGGGCCGAGCTGGTGTTACGTGCGCGTGCCCTCGCGCCCAGCGCGACCACACGCATCATCGTCAACTGTGCGGGTCGCACGCGCAGCATCATTGGCACGCAGTCGCTCATCAACTCGGGCATTCCCAACCCCGTGAGCGCGCTGCGCAATGGCACGATTGGTTGGACTTTGGCAGGCCAAGAATTGGTCAAAGGTGCGAAAGAACATTTCCCAGAAGTGGACGATGCCACCCGCACCAAAGCCGCCGCCAGCGCGTTTGCCGTGGCCATGCGCGCCGGCGTGAAACGCGTGCGCTTGGACGAGCTCAACACATGGCTGGCCGACCACACGCGCACCACCTATTTCTTTGATGTGCGCACCCCTCAAGAATATGCAGCAGGCCATGTGGCCGGTGCACGCAGCGCCCCCGGCGGCCAATTGGTGCAAGAGACCGACCACCAAGCCGCCGTGCGCGGCGCACGCATCGTGCTGTGCGACACCGACGGTACACGCGCCCACATGAGCGCCTCGTGGCTCGCACAAATGGGCTGGGAGGTGTATGTGGTGGCAGGGCTCACCGCAGAAGACTTCACACACACCGATGTGCCACCTTTGTCATTGCCCGAGCCGCAAGGCAAAGTACCCGCTGTCGATGCAGCCCAAGTCAAAGCCTGGTTGGCCGACCGCAACAGTCACACTGTGGTGCTGGACTTCAGCACCAGCGCCCAATACATCCAAGGCCACATCCACAGCGCATGGTGGGTGCTGCGCACGCAGCTCAAAGACTCACTGGCTGCCGCCCACAAGGGCTACCGCTATGTGGTGACTTGTCAAAACGGCCATGTGTCGCGCTTTGCCTTGGCCGATGTGCAAGCCGCTGTCAAAGCAGGCGTAGACGTGGTGTGGCTCGAAGGCGGCAACGCCGCTTGGCTGGCCGCAGGTGGCAAGCTGCAAACCGGCGACCACCAAATGGCCGTGGAGCGCGTGGACCGTTACCGCCGCCCCTACGAGGGCACCAACAACCCCGTAGAAGCCATGCAGGGCTACCTCGACTGGGAATTTGGTTTGGTCGAACAGCTCGCACGCGATGGCACACACCATTTCAAGGTCATCTAAACATTGCTACAGTCTTGCCTTAGTTTCAACCCATATTCATAGAAGCACATCACATGTCACGCACCGTTCAATGCATCAAACTCGGCACCGAAGCAGAGGGCCTCGATTTGCCACCGTACCCAGGCGAGTTGGGCAAGCGCATTTGGGAAAGCGTCAGCAAACAAGCTTGGGCCGATTGGATCAAGCAACAAACCATGTTGGTCAACGAAAACCGTTTGAACTTGGCCGACCTGCGCGCCCGTGAATACCTGAAGCGCCAAATGGAAAAACATTTCTTTGGCGAAGGCGCTGACGCCGTGCAAGGCTACGTGCCACCCAGCGCTTAATCACACGTCATTCAACGCAACCCTGCGTGGTCAGCGAGAACGCATGGCACGGCTGCAGCAGCTGGTGCCACACCCAAGCCAGCTTTGACGAGCTGGCTTTTCTACGTCTGTGGCACAGCTGGGCAACGGATAGCGCACGACCTACGCACTTGCACGTGGTGGCGCACGCGGTTCAGCCCGTACAAGCGGATGCACTGCTGAGTGCCGCTGCATCACTCCCCGAACTGTTACCTCTCGCCCAACAACTGGCTGAGCACTGCTGGGGCTTGTTGCCCGGCGTGCATCGTTTGCGGTTTGCGCTCTACACGACCTCGAAGACTCGCGTTGGCCCGAGCGCTGAAACCAGCTCAAGCGCCCACACCTCACACGACCGCGATGCTCGCATGATGCTGACCCTCTGCATAGGTGCACACGACGCATGGCCCGAGTTTGCCGAAGTGCTACGTGCACACGCCACTGGCCCATGCGTACCGCCTGTAGACGCTCCCGCTCTGAATGAGCGCACTGT
>CANGOY010000073.1 GCA_947455585.1 Comamonadaceae bacterium | reverse complement strand
CAGTCCAGGTTATGACCCTATCGTCTAGAGGCCTAGGACATCACCCTTTCACGGTGAGTACCGGGGTTCGAATCCCCGTAGGGTCGCCAAGTTTTGTAGCACTTGGTCATGTCGCTTAAAGCTTCATGGCAAAAGTTACAGCTATCAGGAGTGGTAGTTCAGTTGGTTAGAATACCGGCCTGTCACGCCGGGGGTCGCGGGTTCGAGTCCCGTCCACTCCGCCAAATAAAAAGCCTAAGTAGTTTGCTACTTAGGCTTTTTTCTTGTCTGCACGCATCATTTGTGGCGTAAAGAGTGAATAAAAGTGCTTCTTATATTTTAAATAGTGAAAAGAAGTGCATAATGCCTTTGCGCTGGTAATAAAACGTCAGCGCAAATCAGGTGATAGGTCAGTTTCGCGCGCTACGGCGTTACTTCTCGGGTTAGTTGTGCTATCGGGACCCCTTCGCTTTTTCTTGTATTTAAGGAGTCCCCATGGGCAATAAACTTTACGTCGGCAATCTGCCATACACGGTTCGCGATGGCGACCTCGAGCAATCTTTCGGTGAATTCGGTTCTGTTACCAGCGCCAAAGTCATGATGGAGCGCGACACAGGCCGCTCAAAAGGTTTCGGCTTCGTCGAAATGGGCAGCGATGCCGAAGCACAAGCTGCCATCGAAGGCATGAATGGTCAATCTTTGGGTGGTCGTAGCATCACTGTGAACGAAGCACGTCCAATGGAGCCACGTCCTCCACGTTCAGGTGGCGGCGGCTACGGTGGTGGCGATCGCTCAGGCGGTGGCGGCTACGGTGGTGGTGGCGACCGTTCAGGTGGCTACGGTGGTGGCGGTCGCGGCGGTTACTAAGCCCTGCAGATCTTTTGACTCAGCCTTGCGCTGAGTCAAACAAAAAGGTCTCGAAACTTTGGTTTCGAGGCCTTTTCTTATGCTTCATCGAATATTTACAGTGGCAGAGGGTTGGTTTGACACATAGATGTCGATGCAGTTGTCGCGCGTGTCTGTCACCAGCCAAGGATGAGATTGAAAGGTCGGCTGCGTGTATTGACCATGCGGTGGAATAGCCTTGTAAAAAACGCGGCGACCACTGTAGTCAAGCCAATAGGTGCGGACTTCTTGGTTGCTGTTGTTCACAAACTTCATGCTGGTGTGCACATTGCCTTGCACGGATCGCAGCTTGCGCTCATCACGGCATGCGTTGGATGTGCCACCTTGCTGCTGCTCTTCATGGTCATGATGTTTGTTGCCGTGATCGCGGTGGTTGCGATATCGCTCCACCTCATCGGCGTGTTCTTTGCCGCGTTGTTGGTATTTATCAACTTCTTGGTTGATTTGCTCAAGCGGATTGGTTGCATTGGCGATGTCGGCAAATGAAGCCAGGGTCAAAACGCCTAAAGTCATCAAGGCGTGTTTACGAAGTGTTGGCATGGCGAACTTTCTTTCAAAGAGTGACGAGAAAGAAAGTAACGCCTAATGATTTGTTTAAGTTGACTTAATTTAATTCTTAATTATTAAATTACGACCATAGATGCCTTGGCATGACTGGTGCACGTTGCGCACACAGTGCATTCATACATAAGCAACAGACGGCCAGAACTCTCAGGGCTATCAAACCTGTCATCCATTGCAAGGGGTTTTCGCTCAAATAAACATAGGCGTTGAAGTAGTCCATCACCAATGCGGTGATGGCGATGCCCACATAGAGCAAAGATACTTTTTCGAAGTACCAATCCTTCAAATAACTGAAGAGATAAAACGAACTGATGGCCAGAACGAAGCAAGCGCGAAATACGAGGTAGTGTTCAAACGCTTGTGGGTCTAGTGTTCCTGGCTCAAAGTTACCAATAGCTAGGTGCGAAAAAAACAGCAACTTGATGACCTGAGAAATCACCACCACCAACAAAAATAAGTTGCGGTATTTGAACCACGCATCGGTGTTGGAAGCAACAGGCACATCCTCACCCATGAGCGCGTTGAGCTCTTCATCGGTGACTAATGGCTGACCTGCGTGGAGATTGCGCATGGGCATCTTTCGACTTGACTGAGATTTCAAGTTTCGAAAAGTTTAAGCCTTACCCGTGCTTCTGTGTGTGGATTAGCTGTGAAGTTCTGTAAAGACTATGGTTATTTTTTGATAAAAAACGCGAGGTCAATGGGTAGGCGTGACCTCGTTCACCCAGTCCATGCCTTGTGCCAAGGCGTATTTGGCGGCGTCATCATGGGTGGCAAAGTCATCAACAAAGCACATGATGCGTGCTGTGCTGGCGCTGCCTTGACCACTGGCGACCGAGACTTGGGCGGCGAAACGACCGCTGGGTAGGGCACGCGGGCAGGCCGCGATGCGGTATTTACCAAGCGTGATGGATTGATGTTGAATATGAATAGCTGGAATCATGGAAATCTTAAAAAATAGAACGACAAAACGCAGTCCTGTAAGAACTGGTTGAAATACGCGAAGAAGTGGGAATTTACTTAAATGCCCCTTTGCTAAGGGGCTGGCACGGCAATGTAGAGGTGCGTGCTAGAAGTCGACTAAAGCGATGGGTTAATGTAACAGGCTTCTATGTTTTGCGCTTGGCTTTATTTACGTCGGACCAGACCCGAGGCTAGAGCCGTGCCCATCACGATGACCACGGCGCAACCCATCATCCAATGGGTGACCACTTCGTCTAAGAACATCACGCCAAACAGATTGGCAAAGACAGGAATCAAATAAGTAACGGTCATGGCACGCGCGGGGCCTGTGCGCGTCATCAAACGGAAATACAACACATAAGCCAACGCGGTGCACAGCAGGCCCGCAATGCCCAACGTGGCCCACGCATTTGCCGATGGCATTTCGTCGGGCCAAGTGAGTAAGGCTGGGATGGCTAGGCCGATGCTGGCGCCCCACAAACTACCGGTGGTCGTGACGAGTGAAGGCACCTTTTGCAGATAGCGCTTGGTAAAGCTGCACGCGACGCCGTAACAAAACGTGGCGACCAGGCAAGCCACGACTGCCAGCCCCGAGCCACCAGCTTTGAATGAGATGCCGCCCGGCACATCGCTGGCCAGCAACACCACACCTGTGAAGCCCAGTGCCAAACCCAAAGCGCGTGTGGCATTGAGGGTGTCACCCAACCAAACCCAAGCGATGAGCGCGCCAAACAGCGGGGTCGTGGCGTTCAAGATGGAGGTCAGGCCTGTGTTGATGTGCATCAACGCATAGGCATAGCAGGCAAAGGGAATGCCTGCACTCAGCAAGCCGGATGACAAAGTCGGGCGCCAGTGCTGTTGCAGCACGGCCACCTCTCGTCGCCATATCAAGACGGGGGTGAGGATGAGTGCCGCCAAGGTGATGCGTACCCACGCGGTTGGAAATGGGCCAAATGCATGGGCCCCCTCGCGCATGAACAAAAACGAAGAGCCCCACAACAGCGCCAGCAGCAAAAATTCAGGCACCCATTCGCGCCAGTGCAAATGGTGTTCGGTCATGCGTGTGCGGCCTCGTGTGCCAGCAAATGTTTTTTGCGGTCTAAGCCGCCTGCAAAACCGGTGAGTGAACCGTTCGCGCCCAGTACACGGTGACACGGCACGATGATGCTGTGCGGATTCTGTCCAATCGCTGCGCCCACGGCACGCACGGCTTTGGGGTTGCCGATGTCTCGCGCAATGTCGCCATAGGTGCTGGTGCGGCCGTAGGGAATGCGCTGCAAGGCTTGCCACACGGCGCGTTGAAATTGTGTGCCAAAAGTGGGGTGCAAGGGAACGTCAAAGCTATGGCGCTGGCCGCTGAAATATTCACCCAACTGATGAGCAGCCATTTGCATCGTGGGGTGCGCGTCATCTGTGACCCATTGGCGGGTGTCGGGCATGTGCGCCTGGCCCCGCACAAACCATACGCCTGCCAAACCTAGTTCAGTCGCGGCCAGCAGCACATGGCCGAGCGGTGACGCTGTGTGTGTTTGGTAGGTAACAGGCATGCTTCTGTGGGGTGCTTTTGCGTGTGGTTTTTTCGCTTGGCTGGCGGCGCGGTAGACGCATCATAGTAGGCTCATCAGATGGGCTTTGGGCTCTCTACAATCTCATCACTATGCAAGTTAACGCCTCTATCTTCAAAGCCTACGACATCCGCGGCGTCGTTCCCTCCACCCTTAATGTTGAAGTCGCCGAAGCCCTTGGCCGTGCCTATGGCACGCACGCCGCTGCCAATGGCGAAACCACCGTTGCCGTGGGCCGCGATGGTCGCTTGAGCGGACCTTCGTTGGTCGAAGCTCTGATTCGCGGCTTGGTCGCCGCAGGTGTGCAGGTCATTGATGTGGGCGCGGTGACAACCCCCATGTTGTACTTCGCAGCCAGCACGCTGTGCAAGAGCGGCATTCAAGTCACGGGCAGCCACAACCCCAAGGACTACAACGGTTTCAAAATGGTTCTCGGCGGCCGCGCCATTTACGGCGATGAAATTCAAGGTCTGCGCCACATCATGGAGACTGAAAGCTGGACGCTCAAAGCAGGCGGCAGCGTGAAGCACGTCGACGTGACAGCCGACTATGTGGCCCGCATCGTGGGCGATGTTCGACTAAGCCGCCCCATGAAAGTGGTGGTCGATTGCGGCAACGGCATTGCCGGTGCCACAGCGCCAGGCATCTTCCGCGCCTTGGGTTGCGACGTGATCGAGCTCTTCAGCGAAGTGGACGGCAACTTCCCCAACCACCACCCAGACCCCAGCAAGCCTGAGAACTTGAAAGACGTCATCGCTGCGCTGAAAACCACAGGCGCTGAATTGGGCTTGGCGTTTGACGGCGATGGTGACCGTTTGGGCATCGTCACCAAAGACGGCGAAACCATCTACCCCGACCGCCAAATGACGCTGTTTGCACAAGACGTGCTTTCGCGCGTGCCCGGCGGCGCGATTGTGTTTGACGTGAAGTGCTCGCAGCGTTTGGCCCCTGCCATTCGCGAAGCCGGCGGCCAAGCCTTGATGTTCAAAACAGGCCACTCACTCATCAAAGCCAAGATGAAAGAAGTCGATTCACCTTTGGGCGGCGAGATGAGCGGACACATCTTCTTCAAAGAGCGTTGGTTTGGTTTTGATGACGGCACCTATGCCGGTTGCCGCTTGCTTGAAATCGTGAGCCGCAGCCCCGATGCCAATGCGGTGCTGAACGCCTTGCCTACCAGCTTCTCGACACCTGAGTTGAACGTGGGCTGCGCTGAAGGCGAGCCACACCGTTTGAGCACTGAGTTGCAGCAGCTGGTGTCGTCGGGTGAATTGCCTTCACCCGAATTCAAACCAGAGGCTTGTGTGATTGATGGCTTGCGCATCGACTGGGCCGATGGCTTTGGTTTGATTCGTGCCTCCAACACCACACCCGTGTTGGTGTTGCGTTTTGAAGGCCAAACCCAAGCTGCGCTGGACCGCATTGAGCACGACATGTTGGCGTTGTTGCGCCGTGTCAAGCCTGATGCAAAGTTTCAAGAGGCGGCGCATTGAGCTTGCCCGCCTTGCGTGACCGACAAGCACCGCTGAAGGTGCTCATCGTCAAGCTCTCATCACTCGGTGACGTGGTGCATGCCATGCCTGCGGTGATGGACATTCAAGCCGCGTTTCCCAATGCCCAAATCGACTGGGTGGTGGAGCGTGGTTTTGCGCCACTGGCTGCACGATGTGCGGCGGTGCACCGAGTGATTCCGTGCGACCTGCGCCGCTGGCGCAAAGGAGTTTTCAAAGCGGATACCCGCGCACAAACGCGCACCGAGTGGCAAGCTTTCAAAACTGATTTGCAGCAAGATGCGTATGACGTCATCCTCGATTTACAAGGCCTGACCAAGTCAGCCTGGGTGGCATGGCTGGCTCGCAAAGCCAAAGGTGGTAAGCGCTGTGCCTTGGCCAACCGCACCGAAGGTTCTGGCTACGAACGCCCCACGCGTTGGGTGGCTGATGTGGCCGTACCCATCACGCCACACATCCACGCAGTGGAACGCGGCCGTGTGCTGTGCGCCAAAGCCTTGGGCTATGACGTGCCTGCGCATGTGAACTATGGTTTGGGGCAAGCAGCCACGCAACGCAAACCCTTGGTGGCATTGGTGCATGGCACCTCGCGCTCTGACAAAGAATGGCCTTTGGCCAATTGGTTTGAAATTGGCACACGCTTGAAGCAGCAAGGCTTCGATGTGGCATTGCCCCACGGCAACGAAGCAGAACGTCTGCGCAGCGAAGCGTTGGCCGACATGCTGCCAGGTGCTGTGGTGTGGCCTCGCTTGTCCCTGGACCAGCTCACTACCGAGATGGCGCAATGCACGGGCGTGATTGGCGTGGACAGCGGTTTGAGCCACATCGCTGTGGCGCTGGATTTGCCCCATGTTCAGATTTACAACTTCGATACCGCATGGCGCACAGGTACCGAAGGTTTGACGCGCCAACGCAGCGTGGTTGATTGCCCCACACCCAGCGTGGATACCGTGTGGGATGCGTGGCAAGCGTGCTTGCACGCCGAGGGCTCAGCACCGTGATGCTGCAAATTTACAGCGCTGCCATGTGGGCTTTGCAGCCTTTGTTGCGCCGCAAACTGCAACGCCGTGGCCGTGAAGAGGCGGGCTATTTGCACGCCATTGAAGAACGCTTTGGTCATTACACGCAAGCGTCAACAGAAGGTGGCTACGTGTGGGTGCACGCCGTGTCTTTAGGCGAAACACGCGCTGCGGCGGTGTTGCTGCATGCTCTGCGCGCAGCACAACCCGGCATTCGCATCTTGCTCACACACGGCACAGCCACAGGACGTGCGCAAGGCGTGAGCCTGCTGCAAGAGGGCGATGTGCAAGTATGGCAACCGTGGGACACCCCGGCTGCTGTTCAATGCTTTTTGAAACAGTTCAAGCCACGCGTGGGCATCATCTTGGAAACCGAACTCTGGCCCAACTGGGTTGCGCAGTGCAACAAGGCTCATGTGCCGCTGGTGTTGGTGAATGCGCGCATGAGTGAGAAGAGCCTGCACCAAGCGCAGCGTTTGGCGTGGTTGTCTCGGCCTGCGTATCAAGGCTTGTCGACGGTGCTGGCGCAAACACAGGCCGATGCCGATCGCCTACAAACCTTGGGGGCCAAGGTGGATGCCGTGTTGGGTAATTTGAAATTTGATGCCAAGCCTGATGCCGCGCAGCTTGTGTTGGCGAAGACTTGGAAGCAAAAGCTCAACCGCCCCGTGGTGCTGTTCACCAGTTCACGCGAAGGTGAAGAGTCCATGTGGCTGGACACCTTGCAAGCCTTGAAAAACGCGCCGCGTGACCACCAAGACCACATCCATGCCGTGTATTGGTTGGTCGTGCCGCGTCACCCGCAACGCTTTGATGAAGTGGCTGCCTTGATAAAAGAGCGCGGCTGGAAGGTGTCACGCCGCAGTCAATGGACAGATGGGCCAGACGCGGACCAACAACACGATGCCAACACCATTTGGTTGGGCGACTCGTTGGGTGAAATGGCTTTGTATTACGGCCTGTCAGACGCTGCTTTGTTGGGCGGCAGTTTCGCACCCTTGGGTGGGCAAAACTTGATTGAGTCCACCGCTTGCGGTTGCCCCGTCATCATGGGGCCGCACACCTTTAACTTTGCTGAAGCGGCGCAACTCGCTGAAGAAGCGGGTGCAGCCTTGCGTGTCGACGACATGGCCCAAGCCGTGACCACGGCTTTGCAAATGGTGCAGTTAGGTCCTGATGAAAATGCCCATGTGCAGGCATGTCTCGCGTTTTCACAAGCCCACCGCGGGGCGGCGCAGCGCACCGCGCAGGCGCTGCGTCCCTTTTTGAAAGCGAATTAAGGGGCCAGCAAGGCGTTGATGGGCTGCAAGTCTGCAGGCGTCAACGTGCCCGCAGCTTGACGGAGTTTCAAGTTGCCCACCAACACGTCGTAACGCGCTTTGGCCAAGTCACGCTTGGTTTGGTAGAGCTGGCTTTGAGAGTTCAACACATCGATGTTGATGTTCACACCCACCGAGTAACCCAGCTTATTGGCATCCAAGGCGCTTTGGCTAGAGGCTTCTGCCGCTTCGTACGCCTTCACTTGGCTCAAACCCGCGACCAAACCAAAGTAGGCGGTGCGCGTGGCTTGTGCGGTGGTACGGCGTGCATTTTCGTAATCCGAGCGGGCCTTGTCTTCCAAGGCTACGGTTTCTTTCACGCGGTACATGGTGCTGAAGCCGGCGAAGATGGGCATATTCAACACTATAGCTGCAGAAGGGTTGTAAATATGACTATCAGTATTCGTTGGCAAGAACGCGTTACCTCCTTGGTTACGAACGCCCGCGTAGGATATTTGAGCGTCTACTGTTGGTTTATGAGCAGCATTTGCTTTATTG
>CANGOY010000072.1 GCA_947455585.1 Comamonadaceae bacterium | reverse complement strand
CACCTCATAGCGCAACCAATCACGGGTACGGGCAACAATGCGCACATGCTCTTGTCTGAGACCCACTTCTTCATGCAATTCGCGGATCATGGCTTGCTCGGGTGTCTCACCTCGATCAATGCCGCCTTGCGGGAACTGCCAGCTGTGGGTTCGGATGCGCTTGCCCCAAAAAACCTGATTTTTTTGGTTGAGCAAGATGATGCCGACGTTGGGTCTGAACCCTTCTCGGTCAAGCATAATCAAACCTCAAATTTTTAAACTGAGTCGATTATGCACAGAGCTGCAGCACTTCACTCAGAATTTGCCCTAATTCCCCATTAAATTGACGATTCGATTGCACGCATGAAAGCCTCCCAGTTTCTCATTTCCACCCTCAAAGACGCCCCTGCTGACGCTGAAGTGGTCAGCCACAAATTGATGATGCGCGCGGGCCTCATCAAAAAGCTTGGCGCTGGCATTTACAACTACATGCCCATGGGCTTGCGCGTCATTCGCAAAGTCGAAGCCATCGTGCGTGAAGAAATGAACAAAGCTGGCGCGATTGAGCTGAGCATGCCCGTGGTGCAACCCGCTGAGCTGTGGCAAGAAACCGGCCGTTTCGACAAGATGGGGCCTGAGCTGTTGCGCATCAAAGACCGCCACGGCCGCGACTTTGTGGTGCAACCCACCAGCGAAGAGGTGGTGACCGACATCGCCCGCCAAGAAATCCGCAGCTACAAACAGCTGCCCAAAAACTTCTACCAAATCCAAACCAAATTCCGCGACGAGCGTCGTCCACGCTTTGGTTTGATGCGCGGCCGCGAATTCATCATGAAAGACGCGTACAGCTTTGATCGTGACCAAGTCTCGGCCAAGCAAAGCTACCAAGTCATGGCCGGCGCTTACCGCAATATTTTTGACCGCTTCGGTTTGACCTACCGTGCCGTGGCCGCAGACAGCGGCGCGATTGGTGGCGACTTGAGCGAAGAGTTTCAAGTGATTGCCGCCACCGGTGAAGACGCCATCGTCTATTGCCCCACCAGCACCTACGCCGCCAACATGGAAAAGGCAGAGGCTTTGGCGCCCACGCAAGCGCGTGGCGCAGCCACGCAGGCTTTGACCAAAACGGCCACACCTGGCAAGAGCACCTGCGAAGACGTGGCTGCTTTGTTGAATGTGCCGTTGAACACCACCGTGAAATCGCTTGTGTTGGCGAGCGATACCCTCAATGACAAAGGCGAAGTCGTCAAGTCGCAAGTGTGGCTCTTCCTCTTGCGCGGTGATCACGACATGAACGAAGTCAAAGTGGGCAAGCTGCCGGGCTTTGAGGGTGGCTTCCGCTTTGCCACTACCGCTGAGATTGAAGACCACTTTGGTTGCAAGCCTGGCTACCTCGGCCCCGTCAATTTGAAGCAACCCTTGAAAATCGTTGCCGACCGGGATGTGGCCGTGATGGCCGACTGGGTTTGTGGTGCCAACGAAGTGGACTTCCACATGACCGGCGTGAACTTTGGCCGCGATGTGGCCGAGCCCGATTGGGTGGCCGACATTCGCAATGTGGTGGCCGGTGACGCATCACCCGACGGCCAAGGCGTGCTCGCCATCGAGCGCGGCATTGAGGTGGGCCATGTGTTCTACCTCGGCACCAAATACAGCCAAGCCATGAACGCCACGTTCTTAGACGTGAACGGCAAACCGCAGTTCATGGAAATGGGTTGCTACGGCATTGGCGTGACGCGTTTGCCCGCTGCCGCCATTGAGCAAAACCACGACGAGCGCGGCATCATTTGGCCCGACGCGATTGCGCCGTTCACTGCCGTGATTTGCCCTGTCAACATGGACCGCAGCGAAGACGTCAAAGCCGCAGCTTTCAAGTTGTACGAAGAGTTGTTAGCCTTGGGCGTGGACGTCATCTTGGACGACCGTGGCGAGCGTCCCGGCGCGATGTTTGCCGATTGGGAACTCATTGGCGTGCCACACCGAGTCACCATTGGTGACAAAGGTTTGAAAGACGGTGTGGTCGAGTACCAACATCGCCGCGACACCGAGTCCACCAAAGTGGCCGTGGCCGATGTGTTGGCGCATGTGAAGGCCAAGCTCGGTTTGTGATGCAGCAGGGCGCTTGCTCCCGTTTAGGCCAGACAGGCAGGGCGAGTGCTGACGACCTGATGCGAAAAGCATGCAGTCTTTTTGGGCGCTGTGTGCGACAAACGACGGCTGTATTTTTTCTGTGTGTTTTGTGCGTTCCCGTGACACACGCAGGCAACCAACGCGAAGAGCCTTTGATGGATTCGGTGCGCACTGCGCTCAGTGGTGCTGTGCATCAGTCGGGCCCGCCCACTTTGGTTCATGTCGATGCAAAGGCGGCCAACACGTTTGGGCAATGGTTGGCGCAAACCGAAGCGCGACTCGAAAAGCAACTGCAACGCCGCAAGGTCAGCCCCGCAGCAGCGAATGTCGCCATCGCGGCGGCTCCAAACAGCCCAAATGCAGCCCCTGATTTGCTGGCGCATGAATTGGCCAACTCACATTTGAGGCGCGAGTTCTTGCAAACTGTTTGGTACGAAAGCCAACGTTCTGGCTTAGACCCAAGCTTGGTGCTGGGCCTCATTCAAGTGGAGAGCGGTTTTCGCAAGTTCGCCATTAGCAGCGCGGGTGCGCGGGGCTTCATGCAAGTCATGCCGTTTTGGACGCGTGTGCTGGCCGAGGGTGACGCCAGTGTGCTGTTTCAAGCGCAAACCAATTTGCGCTTTGGTTGCGTCATTTTGCGGCACTACCTCAATTTGGAAAATGGTGACATGGCCATGGCGCTGGGCCGTTACAACGGGAGCCGTGGACAAATGCCCTATCCAAATGCTGTGCTGGCTGCGCAGCGTCAGTGGCAATAAAAAAGCCCGCTGGTACTTGAGCGGGCTTTCAGAGGACGTTGCGTCCGAAGGCAATTAGCCGTTGATGACTTTTTGCAACTCACCCGACTCATACATCTCCATCATGATGTCAGAGCCTCCGATGAACTCGCCCTTGATGTAAAGCTGAGGAATGGTGGGCCAGTTGCTGTATTCCTTGATGCCTTGGCGAATTTCTGCGTCGTCCAGCACGTTCACGGTTTTGATGGCTTTGGGTTCTACGCCGCAAGCCTTGAGCACTTGTATCGCACGGCCCGAAAAGCCACACATGGGGAAGCTGGCGCTGCCCTTCATAAACAGCAACACTTCGTTGCCTTTCACGAGTTCATCAATGCGTTGTTGTGCGTCGCTCATAGGTTCTCTCCAAATCAAAAGGTAATTATTTCACTGTTGACCATTGTCCACCCGTGCAGCGCAAGATGCCCGCAAGGTCAGGACGGCTTTGTACGTTCACAAAGCCCTGGTTGCCGAGCAAGGTTTGCACGGCATGGGCTTGGTCGTAGCCGTGTTCGAGCAGCAGCCAACCGTTGGGTTTGAGGTGCTGCGCAGCTTCACGGACGATGGCACGAATGTCGTCTAGGCCATCCGTGCCAGAAGCCAGTGCGGACAAAGGCTCGTGCTTCAACGATGCCAAGTGTTCGTCATCGCAGGCCACGTAGGGCGGGTTCGAAACGATGGCGTCGAAGGTGTGTCCGTTCAAAGGGGCGAGCCACGAGCCGTGATGAAAGGTGACAGGTAGGTCTAATCGTTCGGCATTGGCGCTAGCCACAGCCAATGCATCAGCGCTGGCGTCTACCGCGCTCACGGTGGCATCGGGCCGTGCATGTTTCAGGGCCAAAGCAATCGCACCGCTGCCTGTGCCTAGGTCCACCACGACGGGGCTTGGGGTATCGGCCAAGCAGGACATCGCCCACTCCACCAAAGTTTCGGTGTCGGCGCGTGGGTCGAGCACGCGTTTGTCCACTTGCAGCGTCAAACTAAAAAACTCTTTTTGGCCTGTGATGTAGGCCACGGGTTCGGTGTTGAGGCGGCGTTGTGTGTTGGTGGCGAAGGTGGCTTGCACAGCCGCGTCTAACGCGTCATCGCCGTGCGCCAACAACCAAGCACGGTCATGCGGTGCGCGGCCCAAGGCGTGCAGCAACAGCACTTGCGCATCTAAGCGTGGCAGTCCTAATGTTTGTGCCCAACTAGCGGCTTGCGCCACGGTCAGCGTTGCAAGTGCAGCCAGCGTGCTGGATGCGCTTGGTGTGACCGACGACATGACAGGCACGACACTGGGCTGCATCAAGTTCATGTGTTGCCTTCCAGTGCCGCGAGTTGTTCTGCCTCATGTGCGTGCTTCAAAGCTTGCATGGCTTCGCTCAAATCACCTTCCATTATGAAGTTGAGCTTGTACAACGTGAGGTTGATGCGGTGGTCGCTCCAACGCCCTTGCGGGAAGTTGTAGGTGCGAATGCGGTCGCTGCGGTCGCCGCTGCCAATCAAGCCTTTGCGCATGGCCGCGTCTTTGGCGGCGCGCTCTGAGCGGTCTTTTTCTTGGATGCGTGCGGTCAGCACTTTCAGCGCTTGCGCTTTGTTGCTGTGCTGGCTGCGGCCGTCTTGGCATTCGGCCACAATGCCTGTCGGCAAGTGGGTGATACGCACGGCAGAGTCGGTTTTGTTGATGTGCTGACCACCTGCACCACTCGCGCGGTAGGTGTCGATGCGCAAATCAGAGGGGTTGATTTTGATGGCCTCGGCTTCGTCTGGCTCGGGCAGCACCGCCACCGTGCATGCACTGGTGTGGATGCGGCCTTGAGTTTCGGTGGCCGGCACGCGCTGCACGCGGTGGCCACCCGACTCAAACTTCAGCCAGCCATACACGCCGTCGCCGCTTGAACCGCCATCCATGCGCACCACCACCTCTTTGTAGCCGCCCAGCTCGCTTTGCGACTCGCTCACGATTTCGGTGCGCCAACCTTGACGCTCGGCGTAGCGCATGTACATGCGCAGCAAGTCGGCGGCAAACAAAGCAGATTCGTCACCACCCGTGCCTGCGCGAATTTCGATGAAGGCAGGACGTGCATCGTCTGGGTCTTTGGGTAGCAACATGCGTTGCAGCTCGGCTTCGAGTTGCAACAGTTCGGCCTCAGCGCTGGCAATTTCCTCTTCGGCCATCGCCCGCATGTCGGCGTCATCGCCCACGTCTTGCAGCATCTGCTGCGCGGCTTGCACATCGGCCTCGCGTTGTTGGTAGCGGGCGTAGCGTCCGGCGGTGGCGGTCACGTCGGTGTGTTCGCGCGACAAGGCCAAGAACTGCGTCATGTCTTTCATGATGTCTTCACGAGACAACAAGAAGTCCAGTTCATGCAAACGTTGGGTATGGCGCTCCAGCTGAGCGCGCAGAAAGTCTTTCATGGAGTCAGCGCCTAACGGTTGCCGCGCAAAAAGAAATGCTCAATCGCGTGGCGTGCTCGCTCACGCGATTCGGCGTCACCCGCATGCAACTCAGCCATTGCGCCGTGCAGCATTTTTTGGGTCAGGCCGCGTGACAGGCTTTCCAGTACGGCATCCAAATCGTCGCCTTTGGCAATCGCTTTACGGGCGCGGGCCAATTCGGCACTGCGCCAATCTTCGGATTGCGCGTTGAGTTGCTGAATCAGCGGCACGTTGCTGCGCTGGTCCATCCAGTGCTCAAAGCTTTGCACGCCAGCGTCGATGATGGCTTCGGCTTGTGCCACCGCGGCTTGGCGGTTGGCTTGGCCAGTTTGCACCACGTCAGACAAATCGTCCACGGTGTACAGATACACGTCTTCTAGAGACTTCACTTCGGGTTCAATGTCGCGCGGCACGGCCAAGTCGACCATGAACATGGGGCGGTGTTTGCGTTGCTTGAGTGCGCGCTCGACCGCGCCCAAACCAATCAAGGGCAGGGTGCTGGCGGTGCAGCTAATCACCACATCAAACTCGTGCAGTCGTTGCGGCAAGTCGGCCAAGCGCATGACGTCGCCGCTGAATTGGGTGGCCAGTTTTTCGCCACGTTCCAGCGTGCGGTTGGCAATGGCAATGGCTTTGGGGTTCTTGGCGGCGAAGTGCGTGGCGCACAGCTCAATCATTTCGCCCGCGCCTACAAACAGCACGCGGGTTTCGCTGAGGTCTTCAAACAGCTGACTGGCCAAACGCACAGCCGCAGCGGCCATGCTGATGGAATGCGCACCAATCTCGGTGGAGCTGCGCACTTCCTTGGCTACAGCAAATGAGCGTTGGAACAGTTGGTTGAGTGTGGTGCCCAGTGCACCGGCTTCAGAAGCGGCACGCACCGCATCTTTCATTTGACCCAAGATTTGGGGCTCGCCCAACACCATGGAGTCGAGGCCACTGGCCACGCGGAAGGCATGGCGGGCCGCATCGGCTTCCAGCAGGGCGTAAGTGTGGTCTTTCAAATCCTCGGCTGACACGCCACCCGACTGGGCCAACCAAGCCATGGTCTGCTGCATTTGGGTCTCGCCGCCCGCGCAATAAATCTCGGTGCGGTTGCAGGTGGAGAGAATGGCCACCTCGCTGTCGGGTGAAAAAGTGTGGCGCAGGGTGGCGATGGTCGAACCCATTTGTTCGACCGTAAAAGTAAAACGGCCCCGCAAATCAAGCGGGGCTGTCGTGTGATTGAGGCCTAAAGCCCAGACTGCCATAGCGCACATTATAAAATTTACTCACATGGGTCCCCTAGAACAAATCCTTCACACTTTTAACTTCATTGCCCCAGCATGGGGTGTGGCCCTGTTTTGCGTACTAGTAGCCCGTCTGACCGCCCGCTGGTGGCTGCCTTTGGCCAGTTGGAGCCTGGCGAAGCAGACTGTGGCGAGCGGTTTTTTGGGTACAGCCGTTCTGGCTGGTGGCTTGGTTTTGTGGGGTGTGGACGGGAAAATGGCCACGTATTCGGCCCTCGTTATCGTTTGCGGAACTGCTCAATGGCTGATGTGCAAAGGCTGGCAGCGTTGATGTGAAGCGCTCAAGGCGAGCTGCCTGTATGCACGTTGGCTCCTCTTCGCTGCGCTCAGAATGTCGCTCACCGCGCACACAGGCAGCTCACCTTGAGCTTTGGGTTGTCGAATAACCTTAAAAGTCGATGTCGTACACCCCCAGCCCCAGTAAGTGCACTAAGGCACTACCGTCAGGGAACCTAAGCCCCTGCAGTAAAATCGGGGCTTAATTCGCGCCCTAATGCGCCTTAGCGCGCACATCACACCATGAATGCTCCCACCTCGCTGAACCACTTGCTCGCCACGGCTGAAGAAAGCCCGCGACTGCGCGAAATTCCCTACAACTACACATCCTTCTCTGACCGAGAAATCGTGCTTCGTTTGCTCGGCGCAGATGCGTGGGAACTGCTGCTGCGTTTGCGTCAAGAGCGCCGCACTGGCCGCTCGGCCCGTATGTTGTACGAAGTGTTGGGCGACATCTGGGTGGTGCAACGCAACCCCTACTTGCAAGACGACTTGCTGGACAACCCAAAACGCCGTGTTCAGTTGGTCGAGGCCTTGCATCACCGCTTGGGCGAAATCGAGCAGCGCCGCACACCCGATGTCGATGCCGAGCGCGATGTCATGGTGGGCCAGCTGTTGCAAGCGGCCAGCCGAGCCATTGAGAACTTCGGCGTTCAATTCGATGCCATTGCCGCCTTGCGCAAAAAAGCGTCGCGTTTGCTCAAAAAATACACGGCCCACGACAACATCAAGTTCGACGGCCTCTCACGCGTGAGCCACGTGACTGACGCCACCGACTGGCGTGTGGAATACCCCTTCGTCGTGTTGACCCCAGACACCGAAGAAGAAATGGCGGGCTTGGTCAAAGGTTGTATCGACCTTGGTCTCACCATCGTTCCTCGTGGCGGCGGCACAGGTTACACCGGTGGCGCGATTCCGCTCACGTGGAAGAGTGCGGTCATCAACACCGAAAAGCTCGAAGCCATGACCGAAGTCGAAATGGTCGACCTGCCTGGCATCGCGCACAAAGTGCCCACGATTTACACCGAAGCCGGTGTGGTCACCCAGCGCGTGGCCGATGCGGCTGAGCGTGGTGGTTTTGTGTTTGCGGTGGACCCCACCTCTGCTGAAGCCTCGTGCATTGGTGGCAACATCGCCATGAATGCGGGCGGCAAAAAAGCCGTGTTGTGGGGCACCGCCCTTGACAACTTGGCCAGCTGGCGCATGGTCACACCCGATGCTGAGTGGCTCGATGTGATTCGCGTGGACCACAACCTTGGCAAGATTCACGATGCCGACATGGCCAGCTTCGATTTGAAGTATTACCAAGCCGACGGTAAAACATTCATTCGCCAAGAGCGCCTCGACATTCCCGGCAAGTCCTTCCGCAAAGAAGGTTTGGGCAAAGACGTGACTGACAAGTTCCTCAGCGGTTTGCCCGGTGTGCAAAAAGAAGGCTGCGATGGTTTGATTACCAGCGCACGTTGGATTCTTCACCGCATGCCTGCGCACACACGCACCGTGTGCATGGAGTTCTTTGGCAACGCCAAAGACGCGGTGCCTAGCATCGTGGAAATCAAAGATTACATGTTTGCTGAGCAAAAGCGCAGTGGCGTGTTGTTGGCCGGCCTTGAGCATTTGGACGACCGCTACT
>CANGOY010000071.1 GCA_947455585.1 Comamonadaceae bacterium | reverse complement strand
GCACCGGCGGTCAGGCCCACACGGGTCACGCCATCAAACCATTCTTCTTTGAGTTCATCGGCGTTGTCGACCATATAGCTTTGTGCGCCCGAGCGCTGGGCCACATCACGCAAGCGGTTGCTGTTGGAGCTGGTGGGGCTGCCCACCACGATGACCAACTCCACTTCGTTGCTCAACAACTTCACCGCGTCTTGGCGGTTTTGGGTGGCATAGCAAATGTCTTGCATCTTGGGTTTGCGAATATTCGGAAAGCGTGCCACCACCGCATCGGTGATGACAGCCGCATCGTCCACGCTGAGGGTGGTTTGCGTGACCACAGCCAAGCGTTCGGCTTGCTTAGGGTTCACATGGGCCACATCGGCTACGTCTTCCACCAAGTAAATACCGTCCAACAACTGCCCCATCGTGCCTTCGACTTCGGGGTGGCCTTTGTGGCCAATCATGATGAACTCGAAGCCTTCTTTGTGCAGCTTGGCGACTTCGACGTGCACCTTGGTCACGAGTGGGCACGTGGCATCAAACACAGTAAAACCGCGTCGCGCTGCTTCTTCTTCCACAGACTTAGGTACACCGTGGGCGCTGAACACCAACGTGGCGCCCGCAGGCACATCGGCCAAGTCTTCGATGAAGATGGCACCACGGTTTTTGAGGTCGGCCACCACAAAGGTGTTGTGCACGATTTCGTGGCGCACATACACAGGTGCGCCAAACTTTTCAAGCGCACGGTCCACGATGTCAATGGCACGGTCCACGCCCGCGCAAAACCCACGGGGCGCAGCGAGGACGATTTCTTGCAGTTGTTTGCTCATGTCGATTTACAAAATACCAATGACGCGCACTTCAAACGTCACAGGCTGATTGGCCAGCGGGTGGTTGAAGTCAAACAGCACTTGGTCGTCGCTGACTTGTTGCACGGCGCCAGCAAACGAGCCTTGGCCGGTGGGCGCAGGGAACTGCACCACATCGCCCACGTTGTATTGCTCGTCGGGGTCGCCAAATTCTTTGAGCAAGCTCTTGCTCACCCATTGCTGCATGTCGGGGTTGCGCTCGCCAAAAGCCAAACCAGCAGCCAGCTCAAACGTGGTGTGTGCGCCTTCTTCCAGCCCCATCAAACGTTGCTCTAGGGCAGGCGACAACTCGCCCGAGCCCAGCGAGAGCGTGGCAGGTTTGTCGTTGAACGTGTTGATGACGTCGCCTTGCGGTCCCGAAAGCCGATAGTGCAGCGTTAAAAAAGAAGCGGGGCCGATGGTAGGGTGAGCGTTGGATGCAGTCATGGAACTCTCTGTATTGAACCTCCTATTGTAGAAAGCTCTCGCCATGGACCGAATGCCCGAACCGATGACCATTGCGCAGCTCCCCGCCGAGATGCGCCCACGCGAAAAGCTGCTCAAACACGGGGCCTCGGCGTTGACCGACACCGAGCTGCTGGCTTTATTTCTGCGCACCGGCATCAAGGGCAAAAGCGTGTTCGCCATGTCGCAAGAGCTGCTGGACCGCTTCAAGGGCTTTGCCGGCCTGATTCACGCCAGCGCGGCTGAGCTGAAAACCTTCAAAGGCATGGGCGGGGACGCCAAGCGCTCGCAGCTCGTGGCAGTGCTGGAGATGGCTCGCCGCGCCCTGACCCAACAACTCACCGAAACCACGGTGATGAATTCGCCCAATGCGGTCAAGCAATACCTGCAACTTGAGCTGGCCCAACTCAAACACGAGGTCTTTGCCGTTTTGTTTCTTGACGCCCACAACCGCCTGCTGTCGTACCAGCCCATGTTTCGCGGATCGCTGTCGCAAACCATGGTCTACCCACGCGAAGTGGCCAAGACCGCCCTCGCCTTGGGCGCCGACGGCGTGGTGTTGGCACACAACCATCCCGGCGGCACGGTGAAACCTTCACAGGCCGACATGAAACTCACCCGCACCTTGCAAGAAGCCTTGGCACTGATTGATGTGACCGTGCGCGACCACATCATCGTGGCGCAAGGCAAGTATTTGTCGATGGCCGAAGAAGGGTTGCTTTGATGGCAATGCCACTACTTGGCTAAAACGATAGCCCCACGCAATGCCACGTTCAGCCGGTCAATCACCTCAGCCCAGTCTGAGTCTCCCAGCAACTCTTCTTTCAACAGCGATGCCTGAGCGGTGTTCCAAAACTGCGCATCCTCCAGCCGAATGGAGGAATTCAGCGGTGAGTGCGTTTGGATGAATTGACGGATGCTGGACGCATCGTTGGGCAAGCCCAGTTGTGCAAACAGCTCTGTGAAACCGTGAAAAACTTTATCCATACGAACTCCTTTGAGAAGACATCTTCGTTCGAACGGGCAATTCCGACAAGGTGCATGACAAAAATATACTCAGCTCAGAGCTGCTGTGTCTGTACGATGGCATACAAATTCTGAACAAAGCCAAGATTGGCACAACTGAGAAACACCGCCATGAAAGCCAAATCGCTGCAAGACTTGGGCGCCATCCGCCAGCAAGTGAACGACGCAGCACTTGCAGCCGCTGCCGCCGAAATTGCCCGCCTTGAAGCAGCACGCCGCGCCGAGGCTGAGCGAAATTTATTCACCAGCACGATGGGCAACGTGAAGCCCATTGCGGCCAAAGAACGTGTGTTCATCGCCCCGCCCCGCCCTGCAGCGCGTCCTTTGCAACAAGACCTAGACGACCAAGCCGCGCTGGTGGAAAGCATGAGCGACGAGTTTGATGTCACCACCCTGCTGGACGTGGATGACCAACTCAGCTTCAGGCGTCCCGGCATCGGCACAGACGTGACGCGCAAACTGCGCAAAGGCGAATGGAGCCTGCAAGGCCAGCTGGACCTGCACGGTTTGCGCAGCGACGAAGCCCGCGAAGCGCTGGGCCAATTTGTGCGTGACTCAAAGCGCATGGGCTGGCGTTGCGTACGCGTGGTGCACGGCAAAGGCTTGGGCTCACCCGGCAAAGAGCCGGTGCTCAAAAGCAAAGTGCAACGCTGGTTGGTGCAGAAGAACGAAGTCCTGGCCTTTGTGCAGGCCAAGCCTTCGGATGGCGGTGCGGGAGCTTTGGTGGTGTTGCTGGGGCCGAGCAACCTCTAAAGCAGAGAAGGCTCATACGCCTTTGTTGCGCATCCAATCTGCGGTTTGGAAAAAGCTGGTTTTCAAACGTGTGCGCAAATCTTCAGGTACACCGGTCTCACCCATGGCTTGGTCCATGCACGCCACCCATTGGTCACGCTCTTTGATGCCGATGGAAAACGGCATGTGCCTCATGCGTAAGCGCGGATGACCGTGCTTTTCGATGTAGTAGTCAGGCCCGCCCAACCAGCCGCACAAAAACATGAACAAGCGTTCACGCGCGTTGGCTAATTCTGGGCCGTGGGCTTGACGAAGCTCTAGGTAGCCTGGCTCTAAATCCATCAGGTCGTAAAAACGGTCAACCAAGAGCTTCACACGGGGCTCGCCGCCTATCCATTCAAACGGTGTGTCAAAAGGTTGTTTTTCTTGGATTTGCATAAGTTCTATTGTCGCGGACCTGCGCTCAGGGCAAGGTCAAATGTTTAGCGGCTTCGCGGACGGTTAGGCCAGACAGCACAGCTCGGTGTTGCACCAAAAATGCAGTCACGGCTTGTGGGTTCCAACGCGCGTAGTCGCGAAGCGCCCAACCGATGGCTTTGCGAATGAAGAACTCTTTCTCATCGGCCAAGGTTTGTGCGTAGCCAAACAAGCGCGTGGTGTCGGTATCTAAGCGCCAGCCCAGTTGGTGCAGCATGGCCGAGCGGCGCACCCAATGGTTGGGATGCTTGAGCCACACATCCATCGTTACGGCTGCATTGGGTGTTTGCTGCACCGCTGCGTGCATGACATCGGCGATGACGGCACTCAAACCATCGACTGTTTCCCACCATGGGTCTTGCAGCAGCAAGGCTTGCAAAGCGGGTAATTCATTCACGGTCAGAAGTGCGCTGTGTTTGCGCAGCAAGTCTACGGCGGTGTAACGGTATTCACGCTGGGGCTTTTGCCACAGCAATTCGGCGGCGGCTAGTAAAGCGCTTGCGTTTTGCCATTGCACTTTGCCAATGTCTTTCACCGCTTGACGGCGCACGGGTGCGGGCAAACCCAAGAACCCAAACTGGTCGAGTAAATAGGCTTTCATCCCTTGAGCCTTGGCTTCATCGGCCAAGGGCATCAAAGCATGTTCAACGGCATTGACAAACTGCTTAGGTGTCATCTGGCGCAACAAGCTATCCCGCGATTCAAGATGCTTGACGCAAGGTTTGCACCACAGGGCGACGCAGCACATCGCGCAGACCCCACCAGCCTGCAGCCAAGGCTAGCAATGCGCCTACGGCTGCGCCCAATAAAGGTACCAATGGACTGGCCGTCCATTCAAACTCAAAGGCAAAATGGGCCAAGCCCCAGCCCATCAGCATGGCCACGCTGGTGGCCAGCAAACCGGCCAGCGCGCCAATGCCTGCTAATTCGGCACGTTGCACATTGGCCAGCAATTGATTAGATGCACCCAGCGCGCGCAGCACCGCAAATTCGCGCGCACGCTCTTCACGCGTGGCGGTGACAGCAGCGAACAACACAACGAGACCAGCAGCCAAGGTGAACAAGAACAAAAACTCCACCGCACTCACCACTTGGCCGAGCACGCTTTGCACTTGGTTCAACGTTGCGCCCATGTCTACGCTTGTGACGTTAGGGAAGCGGCTGATGAGCTGGTTATCGAAATTAGGTGTGGGCTTGTTGGTTTCAACAGCCGTCACGCGCTGCGGCGCACGAAACGCAGCAATGTAAGTGGTGGGCACATCAAAGCCAGCCTCTGTGGTCAAACGGCTGACGGGATACATCACAAAAAAGTTGGCGCGCATGGACGTCCAGTCGACACGTCGCACCGATGTGATGCGGGCTTCGTGCAGCACACCGGCCATGTCAAAACGCAGGCTGTCACCCAGCTTGAGCTTCAAGGTTTTGGCAATGCCTTCTTCTATGCTCAAGCCATCCAACTCTTCGGCTTGCCATGCACCTGCTACCACGGTGTTGTGCTCGGGCTTGTCAGCGCTGAAAGACACATTGAACTCACGGTCCACCAGACGCTGGGCGCGTTCTTCGGTGTAACTGTCGGGCGTGACGGTGACGTCATTCACCGCCACCAAGCGCGCACGAATCATGGGGTACCAGTCGAGCTTGTTCACACCCGCTTCACGCAAGGTTTGTAAAAACGGTTCTGCTTGACTCGGTTGGATATTGATGACAAATCGGTTGGGCGCATTCACGGGCGTGGCATTGCGCCAGCTGCTAATCAGGTCGGTACGCAACAGCACCAACAAAGCCAAGGCCAACAAGCCCACCGCTAAGGCACTTACCTGCACCATCGCATACACGGGGCGTGCGCTGATTTGACGCGTGGCCAGCATGAGCCAAGGCGGCGCACTGCCCTCCACCACGCTGCGGCGCAACACGTACACCGCCAACCAAGCCATGCCGGCAAACAACAGCACCGCGCCGGCAAAGCCCCCCACCACCATGAGGCCGAGTTTCAAATCACGGCTCACTGCAATGAGCAACACAGAAAAACCTGTGAGGCCCAAGGCCCACACACTGAGCGTGGTGGCTTTGAGTTCACCCACATCACGGCGCATCACACGCAGGGCAGGCACGCTGGCCAACTGCAACACAGGAGGCAATCCAAACGCCAGCAGCAAGGTGAGGCCCGTGCCTAAGCCATACACCACAGGCCACACGCTGGGCGCGGGCAAAGCGGTGTCCACCAAACCTTTGAGTAAGGCCACAAACACCAAGTGCACGGCATAGCCCAAAGCCAAACCCAACACACTGGCAAACGTACCCACCCACACAAACTCGGCGGTGTACGACAAGGCAATGTGTCGTTGGCTTAGGCCCAACACGCGCAGCATGGCGCAGTCGTCCAAATGGCGTGCAGCAAATGCGCGGGCCGCGAGTGCCACCGCCACCGCGCTGAGCAAGGCTGCCAGCAAAGCCACGAGGTTCAAGAACTTACCTGCGCGGTCCAAGGTTTGGCGCATTTCGGGGCGGCCTGCTTCGAGCGACTCCACGCGCACGCCGCGCACTTCTGGTTTTTTACTCTCCGCTTCGGCCCATGCCAAAAAGTTTTTCGTGGCGTTGTCTGCGCCCACGACGGCATAGCGCCACGTCACGCGGCTGGCGGGTTGAATCAAGGCGGTGGCTTCTAGGTCGGCGCTGTTCATCAACACCCGCGGTGCAAAGTTCATAAAGCCCGCGCCACGGTCTGGTTCGTTCATCAGCACGCGGCTGATGCGCAAGCGGCTGTTGCCCAGCAACACGCTGTCGCCCACATCAAGGCCCAAGGCTTCTAAGCCGCTCGCTTCTACCCACACTTCGCCGCTGGCAGGAATGGTGGCAATTTTCTCTGCGGCTTCTACCTTCGCCAAGCTGCTGGCCACTTTGAGTTCACCGCGCAAGGGGTAACCGAACTCGACGGCTTTGAGTGCCACCAAACGGCTGTTGCTCTCTGCCCCGCTTTGCGCTTGTCCACGCGCCATGGTGGGAAAGCTCAAGGTGGTCACGCCCTGCAGTCCATCGGCTTTGGCGCGCTGCACGATGTGCTCAGGTGTGGCTTGGTCGCTCACCACCACCACATCGCCGCCCAAAAGTTGGCGTGCATCGCGTTGCAAACCGCCGTTCAACCGGTCGGCCAAAAAGCTGACCGAACTCAGAGCGGCTACGCCTAGTGCTACGGCCACCACCAGCAAACGTAGCTCGCCTGCGCGGGCATCACGCCACAGCGTGCGCCAGGCTTGGGTCCACCACGTCACGCCTGTTTGTTTAACGCCAGCGGGTGTCACCGCTACGCCAAGCGCTTGCGCTGCATCATGCGTGGGCGTATGTCCCGTGCCCTCGTTCATACTTGCTCCACCTTACGCACGCCGCCTGCCGCCAGTGACGGGTCAAGCTGGAAACGCTCAGGTGCGGTGTAGCAAAGAAAGTGCTTATTGGTCGCGCGACCAATCGTGCAGAGCTGCAAACGCGTGGCCACGTCGTAGCCCATTTGCGTGATGCCGCTGCGCGACACCACCACGGCCACACCCATTTGCGCGGACTTCATCACCATCTCGCTGGTCAAGCGACCGGTGGTGTAAAAAATGGAATCGGCATTGGCCGTGACAGCGTTCATCCACATCCATCCCGCGATGGTGTCGATGGCGTTGTGGCGACCCACGTCTTCTACAAAGATTTGCATCTGCTCGCCATTGAACAAGGCACAACCATGCACAGAGCCCGCAGATTTATACGTGGTTTCTTGCAAGCGAATGGCATTGAGCACCGCATACAAACGCGCTTGGCTGATGCGGGCATCGGGCAAAGCCAAGGTGTCGATTTCGGCCATCAAATCACCAAACACACTGCCCTGCCCACAACCCGTAGTGACCACACGTTTTTCGGTGCGAGCCGCAATGTCGGCAATGCCGTGTCGGGTTTTGACGGCGGCCACACCTGCGCCGTCTTCGCCTGCATCCCAATCGACCGTGATGGATTCGACCTCGCTCACATTGCCCACCAAACGTTGGTTGCGGAGATAGCCCAACACCAGCAGTTCAGGGTGTGCCCCCAAGGTCATGAGTGTGACGATTTCGCGTTTGTCTACGTATACCGTCAGCGCACGCTCGGCGGGAATGGACACTTGCTCGCGCACACCGTGCTCATTGACAACCTCGATGTGGCGCGTCAGGTCGGCTTGGGCTTGGGTGAGATGGGGCAACACGACAGGGGTAGAAGAAGCGGTAGACATAAGCAGACAAGGCTACAACAAAAAGGGCCGTCACCTTTCGGTGCGGCCCAATGAACAGCGAGGCTGTGTGGGTTACTTTTTAGCCGGTGCCGCAGGTGCGGCGGCTTTTGCTGGCGCAGCTGCCACGGCAGGGGCTGATGCAGCCGCGGCTGGAGCGGAAGCGGCAGCCTCGGGTGGCGTGTAAACAAACTTGCCAGGGTCAGCGCAAGGCGGTGTGGCCTCGGGCTTGCCCGCTTTGGCTTTGTTGGTCTTTTGCACATGAGCCGCAACTTTGTCTTGTGACTTGCACAGCGCGTAAGCATCCGCTTTAGCGGTATGTGCTGTCTTGGCTTTGGCTTCGTCTGCTTTGGCTTTGGCTTCGTCGTTGAGCGGAGGCAGTTTTGCGAAAGCCGTAGCACTGACAAGCGCCAACAGAAGTGCGAAGAGTTTTTTGTTCATTGTGTTCTCCTGTTCAGCGCATCAAACGTGCGCTGTGGTGCCCGAAGCTTCTTCGGAGCGGTGGGCTGGAATCTTGCCAGCCTTGATGTCGTCGTGCCAAAGCTCGTGGTGCTCTTTGGCCCAGGTTTCGTCCACGTAACCAGTTTTCATGGCTTTGTAGGCGCCTTCCATGCCGATGGTGCCCATGTAAATGTGGCCCATGAACATGGTCATCATCAACAGCGTAGCAACCGCGTGAATCATGTGAGCCATTTGCATGGTGCTGCGCTCGTACACGAGGAAAGGAATGATTTTGTCGAGCACAAAGCCCGACGCCACCACCACCAAACCTAGGCCAAACACACCAGCCCAAAACACCACTTTTTCACCTGCGTTGAAACGGTGTG